>CBDVDB010000165.1:0-5237 GCA_965372625.1 uncultured Nitrospinaceae bacterium | reverse complement strand
TTCGTTCTTGAGGATGCGCGCTCCGCCCTGCGGGAAGCCGCGTGGGAGATTCCCCTGCCCTTTGTTATTATTCTGGGAATTTTCCTCGGCCTGTTTACGGTGACCGAAGCGGCGGCGGTGACCGTGGTCTATGTCCTCATCGTCGAATCCTGGGTGTACAAAGACATTCATCCTCTCCGGGATCTCCCGGCAATAATGAAAAAAAGCATGGTTCTGGTCGGCACCATTCTGATTATTCTGGGTACGGCGATGGGGTTTACCAGCTATCTGGTGGATCAGCAGGTTCCGATGCACGCGCTCGAGTTCATCAAGCAATATATCGACAACCAGTTGACCTTCCTGATCGTACTCAATGTGTTGCTTCTGATTGTCGGTTGTATGATGGATATTTTTTCAGCCATCATTGTGATCGTGCCCCTGATCGTTCCCATCGCCAAGAGTTTTGACGTCAACATGGTGCATCTGGGAATCATTTTCCTGACCAATCTGGAAATCGGTTATTCCACGCCGCCGGTGGGCATCAATCTGTTTATCGCCAGCTCCCGTTTTTCGGAACCCGTGCTTCGCCTGTACCGGGCGACTCTACCTTTTCTGGGATTGCGCCTGGCGGGTTTATTGATCATCACTTATTTTCCCGCGTTGAGTCTGTTCCTCCTGCACTTCTTTCAGCGATAAAGAGAGATTATGTTAAACTTGGTTTCCATTTTCCGGCCCTGCGGCCATTGAATACTCCGGGAGGTTCCCCTATGTTAAAAGTATCCCACCGGCTCTCGATAGATTCCCTCTATTATTCCGTGGTTCCCGGCCCCTGGGGCCTGATGGGTCTGGCGGCCTCGGATAAGGGATTGATTCATATCCAAACGGTGGTCGCCAGTGAAAAGGTTTATGCGGCTTTTCTGAAGCGATCCTTCGACAAAGCTCCTGAGAAAAAAGTGAACCTGTTGAAACCGATGGCGGATCAGCTGGGCTTATATCTGAAAGGTAAACTCCAAAAATTCGAGGGTCCGCTGGATTTGTCCCATGGCACCTCATTCCAGAAACAAGTGTGGCAGAAGCTGGCGTCCATCCCGTATGGCGAAACCCGCAGTTATGCCTGGCTGGCCCGGGCGGTCAAGCGTCCCAAAGCCTGCCGCGCTGTCGGCACCGCCAACGGGAGAAATCCCATTCCCATTCTCTTACCCTGTCACCGGGTGATCCAAAGTAATGGCGGTCTCGGCGGGTATACCGGCGGCCTTCATATTAAGAAATATCTGCTCGAACTCGAAGGCAACGGCCATGCCTCTCTATAGAACCCGGGCGGTGGTCCTGAAGTCCTTCAAACTGTCCGAAAAGGATAAACTGGTCACCTTCCTGACCGAAACCCATGGCAAGGTTAAATGCGTGGCCAAGGCCGCGAGAAGGCTTAAAAGCCGGTTTGGCGCCTCTCTGGAGCCGATGTCCCATGTTTCCCTCATTTACTTCGGAAGAGAGCATCAGGAGCTCTACCGGCTCAACCAGTGTGATATTATTCAGTCTTTTCAGGAAATTCGGGAAAATCCGGATGCCTTTTATACGGCGGTCTATTTTCTGGAATTGGCGGGAAACCTGGTCGCCGAGGCGCATCCGGAACCGAAGATTTACCGGCTCCTGGTGCAATCGCTCAGGGAGTCGGGGAAAGTTGACAGCCTGGGACCTCTGTGCCGGCTGTTCGAACTCAGGATCATGTCCCATGCCGGGTATGCCCCCCAGCTCGAGAAATGTATTGCCTGCAAGCAGGAACCGAAGTCTCTGTGGATAGGATTCAGCTATATCCATCATGGCATCGTCTGCGAATCCTGCTTTGGCAAAAAACCGGTGGAGACCCGGATCCAATCGGGGACCCTCAATTATCTGAAAAAATTTCTGTCGCTGGATTTAAATCACATCAATCGGCTGAAAGTTCCGAAAGAGGTGGCAAGCGAAATTGAATCGATCACCCACCGCCTGGTCCTGGCACGATTGGGCAGGGAGCTCAAATCCTATCCCTTCATCCGGCAGATGGCGGAAATGGTTTAAACCCGGAATATTTGTGACCATGATAAAAAAGGGCATTCATACAAAAAACGCTCCGGCCGCGATTGGTCCCTATCAGCAGGGCATCCGGTCAGGCGACCTGGTTTTTACTTCGGGACAAATCGCTCTGGATCCCGCTACCGGAAATTTCATGGCGGGTGAGATCGAACAGGAAACGGAATTGACCCTGAAAAATATAGAAGCCATCCTCCAGGCCGAAAGTCTGACCCTGGATCATGTGATCAAGGCTACGGTTTACCTTGCGGACATGAACGATTTCGCGCGAATGAATCAGGTCTACGAAAAGTTTTTTGCGAACAGTAAACCCGCCCGGGCGTGCGTTCAGGTGGCGGCCCTCCCCAAGGGGGCCAAAGTGGAAATCGATGTCATCGCGGCGGCCAGCGGCTAACGGTAAGGCGGAGTTTCATGGCGGGAAAGAAAAAGAAAAGCCGGGCCGGTCAAATCAATTTTTATAAAGCGATGGCGGTTCTGGGTTTCATATTGGCCGGGGGCCTGGTTTATATGTTCCTGGGTTCGGCGCCCAACCTGAGCCATCACGACTTCCATGTGGCCACCGACCCGCCGGAAAAATGCCTGACCTGCCACATGGCGCAGGACAGAAATACTCCCATCATGCCCCACCGTCCCATGGAATCCTGCACCTTCTGCCATAAACCGAAGACCCGCTCATAACCGTAAAAATGTTTTCGGGAATTCAGGAGCCTTCCAACTGGGTTCGATCGGGTTTCCCGACGGAATAGACGTTGAATCCCAGATCGAACAGGGCCTTGTGGTCGAGATGGTTGCGTCCGTCGAACAGGAAGGCGGGTTTTTCCATGCTCTTAAAAATCCGCTGATAATCGAGGGTTTTGTACTGGTCCCACTCGGTCATCAGGACGATGGCGTGGGCTCCTTCCGCGGCTTTGCAGGGATCGGGTTCATAGGTGATCTCACCTTCCACCCCTTCCAGATCCTTCTGCGCATTTTTGAGGGCGTGGGGGTCCGAAATACACAACCGGGCGCGCTCTTTCAAAAGCATTTTGGAAATATGAATGGCGGGAGAATCGCGCGTGTCCCCGGTATCGGGTTTGAAGGCAAAACCGAACAGGGTGATTTTTTTATCGACCACGGAATTGAACATGGCCTTGAGCAGGCGCTGGACAAATCTCTGCATCTGAAAGTCGTTGATGTCGATCACCTGCTGCCAGAAATCCGCCACCGGCTGCAGGCCGAAATGTTCGCAGAGGTAAACCAGATTTAAAATGTCCTTGCGAAAACAGGAACCGCCGAACCCGATCCCGGCACGCAGGAATTTGGACCCGATCCGGGAATCCATTCCGACCGCGCGGGCCACTTCATCAATGTCCGCCCCGGTCACTTCGCACAATCCAGAAATACTGTTGATCGAGGAAATCCTCTGCGCGAGAAAGGCATTCGATACCAACTTGGAAAGCTCGCTGCTCCACAGGTTGGTGGTAATCAGTTTATCGCGCGGAACCCAGCGTTCATAAATCTTGATCAATTCGTCCCGAGCCGCTTTACCTTCAGGAGTATCCATGGAACCGATCAGCACCCGGTCCGGATTTTCCATATCGTGAATTCCGGTGCCCTCGGCCATGAATTCCGGATTGGACAGAATTTCGAAATGAACAGAGTTGTTTCCGGAGTGTAAAATTTTACTCAGCGTTTCCGCGGCGCGCACCGGGATGGTGCTTTTCTCAACGACGATTTTATCGGATGTGGAGTTTTCCTTAATGCGGCGTGCGGTTTGCTCGATGTACTGCAGGTCAACGGCTTTTCCCGCACCTTCCCCGAACGTCTTGGTCGGAGTATTGACCGCCACAAAAATAATATCCGCTCGGGCAATCGCTTTATCAATATCCGTGGAAAAAAACAGGTTCTGCCCCCGGGCTTTCAGCACACGCTCCTTCAGGCCCGGTTCATAGATGGGAAGATCGTCTGAATTCCACTGGTCGATTCTCTCCTGCGAGATATCCAGAACGGTCACTTCGTAATCCGGGCAGAAATTGGCGATCACGGTCATCGTGGGGCCACCGACATACCCGGCCCCGATGCAGGCTATTTTCCTGACGAACTTGTTGTCACTCATATAGTTTCCGGAAGAGAATACAAAAAAGGGAGAACGATCCATTCAGATCGTTCTCCCTTAACATGTTAAAGCCTATTCAAAAAAAGTCTATTTTTTATAGTAGAATTTCTTCTTTTTAGAGCTGTAAGGCCGTGTTCCCTTGGCGAACTTGAGTTTGCCTTTTTTGAAATCCCAATCCTCGATCCGCAAACCCTTTTCCTCGGATTTAGCCTTTTCCTTGGCCCGATCCTTGACTTTGCCGTCCTTGACGATGTTCTGATCCTCATTATCCTCGTTAAAGTACTTGGCAGGGGGGTGAAGCGTCGCCTTGGCCTTGGCATAGTCCACCTTGCCTTTACCATGCGGACTCTTGGGGTGACCGTGGCACCGGCTACAGACGTTTTCGTAATCCCAGCGCTGGCCGTATTTTTCCGTCTCGGACTTTTTATAATCACCTTTGGAGTTTTTCATGACCACCCGGAACTGCGCCCCGCCGGCGGCGGAGTGGCACATTTCACAACCCACCTGTTCCTTGTTGGGTTCGTCCGGATCGATACTGCTGCTGGTATCCTTACCCTTTTTACTTTTACTGCCAGCGGGTTTGAAACCACCTTTTTGGCGATACCCGGTGGTGTGGCACCGGAGGCATTGCGGATCGGCCGTATAATCTTTTCCAGGATCCAGCTTGTCTTTCTTCTTGGCATCAGCGCGTTGTCCCGCCTTTAAAATATCAAAAGTTTTGCCGTGAGGGGAGTCCACCCATGCCTGGTAATAGGGATCGTGGCAACTACCGTTGCATTTGACGGAGCCGACGTAACTGGGTTTTTTGGGAATTTTCTTCTTTTTCTTCTTCTTGGCGTCGGCATCAACCGCAACACCGATTAGAAAAAAGGCGGAAAAAAGAATCAGACAGATTAATTTGAGTGTTTTGCCCATTGTATTTCCCCAATTATTATGGAATATGTAAAAGTGAACTCATCCCTAAAAACCGGGGCAGAATATAATAAATGCCGCGTGAGGTCAACCCCCATTTCTGGTTAAATAGTTGTAAATTATTCAATAGCCTCTGATCCGGAGCCCGGTCGTCAGCTATGAAACTATCCGATTTCGATTTCCA
>CBDVDB010000164.1:0-5313 GCA_965372625.1 uncultured Nitrospinaceae bacterium | reverse complement strand
GGTCCGGTTCGATAATGAGCGGGGGAATAAAATAGACGACGTTGCCCAACGGGCGCAGGTAGACTTCGCGTTTTAAGCCTTCGAGAAAAATCTGATATCCAATCCGCAGCTCGGCGGGAAACGGCTCGAGCGTTTCGCGATTCTTCACCAGCTCCACCGCCGCGATCATTCCCGTTTGGCGAAACTCCCCGCACCAGGGCAGATCACGCAGGCATTCTCCCTGCTCATGCATCGATTTAATTTTTGGTTTCAGGCTGTCCATAAAACCGGGTTCCGTCAACAGGTTCAGCGTTGCATTGGCGGCGGCGCAGGCCAGCGGGTTGGCCGAGTAGCTGTGGCTGTGGATGAACAGCTTGAACGTCTCGTAATCGCCATAAAACGCCTGGTAAACCTCCTCCGTAGTTAATGTCGCCGCCAGCGGCAGATATCCCGAAGTGATCCCCTTGGACAAGCACAAAAAGGTGGGATTCAATCCGTGATGCTCCGAGACGAACAGCGACCCGGTGCGGCCGAACCCGACGGCCACTTCATCATAAATCGTATGAGTGTTGGAAGCCGTGCAAGCGTCCTCGAGTTTTTTCAAATACACGGGGGGATACATTTTCATACCGGCGGCCCCCTGCACCAACGGCTCGACGATCACCCCGGCGACCGCATCGCGATGCTTGTCCAGCGCCTGTGCCATCGGTTCAAAACATTCAGCCTGGCAGGACTCGCGCCTTAAATCGTAAGGACAGCGCAGGCAATCCGGCCCCTCCACTTCAAGGTTTTGCGCCAGAACCGGTTCAAACTTCTCCCGGAACAAACTCATCCCGCAAACCGAGAGGGCTCCCAACGTTTCGCCGTGATACCCGCCCTTCAAGTAGATGAATTTTTTCTTCCGGGGTTGGCCGGTCTGCAACCAGTATTGCAGGCTCATCTTCAACGCCACTTCTACCGAGGTGGAGCCGTTGTCCGAAAAAAACACTTTGGTGAGTCCGGGCGAAGACGCCTTCACCAGTTTTTCCGCCAAATCGATAGCCGGCTGATGCGTCACCCCGGCGAACATGACATGCGCCATTTGATCCAATTGCTCGCGGATGGCCCGGTTGATGCCGGGATGGTTATGCCCGAACAGGTTGACCCACCAGGACGAAATGACGTCCATGTACCCGTGGCCTTCACGGTCGTACAAATAAATCCCCTCGGCGCGGTCGATCAGTAGCGGAGGAACCTCGGCATGATCCTTCATCTGCGTGCAGGGGTGCCACACGTGATGAAAATCCCGCACGAGATCTTCGTCTTGTTTACCGGTTACAGATGCGAGAGGAAGATTCGCCATGGGATTCCAACTTTCTATTAAGCGATTAAAGATCGTAACGACCGGGAGAAAATTCCGCGATGGGATCCTTCAGGGTTCCCAACAGGGTGGCAGCCATGTAATCGGCTTGAAGGGGAGCTTGCAGAATGCCGTTCCGGTAGTGCCCGGTGGAGTAAAACAAATTTTCATACCGTCCACTGGGTCCCATGATGGGCATCAGGTCTTCCGCCGCCGGCCGCAATCCGGCCCACGATTCGATCAACGGCGCGTCCTTCAAACACGGCAGAATTTTTGCGGCGCGGTCGATGAGGCCCTGGATCACCTCCGCCTCCACGGCCGGATTGAATCCCCGGTCCTCCATGGTGGACCCCAGCACGAAACCATTGCCTTCCTTCCAGGGCGCGACATAGGTGTTGATGCCATGAATGGTGTAGTCCAGGCGTCCGTCCTCCACCGCCACCCGGCACATCTGCCCCTTGATGGGCTTGAGCGGCATGGAAACTTCGAGGACTTTACCGATTTGCTGGGACCAGCTGCCCGCCGCGATCACGAACTGTTTACCGCGAATTTCACCGGAGTCAGTCACCACCGCCTGAATCCGGTTTGAGGTGCGCCGAAATCCCGTCGCATTTTTATCGAAATTGCGGACGCCCCGGCTGCTGGACCCGGCGACCAGCGCGTCGTGCAGTTGCCGGTTGTTGACCTGGCCCTCGCCGACCCAGATCACCTCTCCGCAACCGGGAGCCAGGTGAGGGACTCGTTCCCGGACTTGCTCCACGGTCCAGACTTCATGCGGAACCTTTTCCTCGCGGAAAAACCGGAGCCGTTCGTCCCACAACTCCCCCACCGAACTGGCCGGTATAATGGCGCCCATCATGGAGAATTGGACTTTTACGCCGCTGACCGAGGTTAAATCCTGGAGGAACCCGGGAAATCGATCCAGGGATTCCCGGCAGAATTGAAAAAAGCGGTCGCCCCGTTGGCATTCACAATAGGGAGCCAGCATCCCCGCCGCGGCTCGTGAGGCCATGACCGAGTTCATGGGGTCTCCCAACACGGCGATGTTCAGCGATGGATCACTGCCTTTTAATTTAAAGGCGATGCTGTGGCCGATAACCCCCGCTCCGATGATCACTACATCGAATTCACTTGATGCCATCAATTGGGTCTCCTGGATGAGTCCCGCTATTGTAACCAAAATTACTAAAGGGCTCCACTGAAAGGGTACCCGCCGATCCACCAATAATGGTTTAAAGCGCTTCAGGAGCTTGATCTTAGGGCGGGGAATATGCTATTTTGATCCATCTTAGAAAATGACACCCGGTTCCCGGCCGCTCCCGGAGGAAATGGGTGGAAATAATTCAACCTATTGATAATTTTGATTTTAAGGAATACCCATGACTGAGGATAGCACCCAGAAGACCAAAGGAGACAGCGGACAGGATACGGTTCCAAAGGCCAGCGAACGGATCGAACCGATTCTCGCTCACCTCAAGGTGGTGGAAACCGAGGTCGACCTGGACAAAATCCGCACCCATTTCGATCAACTGTGGGAATTCGAAAAGGGTGATGAACTCAGTCCGGAAGAGCAATACCTGACCACGATCGCATTGTTTATTTACACCACCCATCTCACACTGGACGATTACAACATCAACGTCAAACGGACCCGGGAATACATCACCGAAGCCTTCCGGGGTTGGATGAAACCGGACCTCGATAAAATGGTCGCCGAGGAAAAATCCGCGGACAATCCGTTTAAAGCGTTTGTGGACACAAACATCCCCAAGGTGGATGACGTCTACACCTGGCGGCATTTTCTTCTGGAACACAAAAAATCTGACGAATCCGGCTGGACTTATAAAATGAAACAATGCTGGTTCGCCACGTTCTTCATCCGCTTCGGGCGGACGGACATCATTCAGACCGCCTGCAGCTTCGATTCGATTCCCTCGAAAGAACGTCAGGATTACGTCAATCTGAAACTGACCAATACGTTTGCCAAACTGGGAACGTTCTGCGAATTCAAATACACCCCGAAGAAAGATTGACGGCGCCCCAAGCGGATTTCAGGAGGCTCATTCCACCTTGTCCAGGAAGATGACCTGGTACTCGGCCACCGCCTTTTTCACCCCCTTAGTCATGGACCGAACGGACAAGGTCGCCCCCGTAATGCTATTGATGTCATCGAACAGATTGCCCGCACCCCGCCCGAAAAACTGACTCAAGAACGATTCGAAGCGCACTTCCCAGCCATGCGGCTCCCGGTACACCATGATCTCCACATCTTTCACGGTCCCGTCTATGTTGAGCAGCACCATGAAGGTGATGGGATAGGAACGGCCGATTTCGTTGCCGATGATCAGGGCGCCGATGGGTTGGCCGTCGTCACTCAACCCGAAATAATAGGTCAGGCGGCGTTTCTTGTATTCCTCCCCGAGGATTTTTCCAATGGCTTCTCTCTGCGTATCGGTCAGCCACTTTTTTTCTTTTTTAATCTGCTCCGCCCCGGGGAAAGCCACTGCCAGCGCTTCCTTTTTAGTTAAATAAACATCCTTTCTTCTTTCCTCCTCCTCCGCGAAAAGCAGAGTCGATCCAAAAACAAATATCATCAGAACAACCCATAAAAAGGGCCGGCGAATGTGGTTGAATTTTCTTTCGTTGATTGTTTTCTGCATATCACTTTTATCGGGCACGGGAGAACAAGGCACGCATTATAAACATTCTCCTCAGGAGATGACAAAAAATCCCGGCAGAGCCATGGTACCTGGAGGAGGTAAGCATATCCTTTGCCGGGATTCAGGAAGGTTTGAACAATACTGGGATCAATACATGAAAGCAACTCCCATGTTGACCTGGTCCGTCGTGGTACCCAAACCGGTGGAAGTGTGTTGGTAATCGAATTTCAACGCCACCTCGGGAATAGGCATATAAGAAACCCCTGTGGTCAGGATTTTCTTTTCATTCGCGAGGTCGGGAGCAAATCCCGCAGGCATTTCATTCTGGGTATCGATAAATTCATACATAATGAAAGGAATGACATCCTGCGACGTGCTCATGCCCAGTAACTGCGGCAGATGAACCCCCGCCTGCACGTTCCAGCCAAAGATACCGGAAGCAACGTCACCTGCATCGGGATCGGCTTGGGCTTGTTGAAAAGTGTTAATGGCTCCGGCATCACTGATATTGATATGCGCAATGGAGGCATTCATATCAAACCATCGATAGCGGTATTTCATATCCGCTTCCAACATAGTGGTGCGGCCGCCTTCGGAAATCAGATTTTGCGTGGTATTGCCGGTATGGAAGGAAAAACCGGTCTGCAAACCCGGAAGCAATTTCGTCAATTCAACACGGCCCGTAATGGCAAAGTCCTCGAAAATCGCCTCGTTGGGTTGCAGCCGTCCCTTACGGATACCGTCACTGCCCCGAAAAAGGCCGCAGTTGCCGCCTAATCCGGTTCCGGCTCCATCATCACAATTATCGCCCCCACCAGGTCGGATCGACTGCAAAGCATTGACGACATACAACCGGTAATTAACACCTTCCATAGGGGTCCCGAAGATACCTGCCCCGGAGGCGTTCCAGGTGGTGGGAATGATGCTTTTGTGAAATGTAGGGCGCTCGACCGTCCAGAACAGCGGCGGTTCATGGAATTCGTTGAGGAACCCCATCGGGACCAGCATCACACCGGCACGGACATTGAGTTTGGGGCTGAGCAGAAAATCCAAATAACCGAACTCGAACTCCATTTCCTGCGCCCCGTGTTCAAAGTCGATTTCCGCATTCAAGTGGATCCAATCCGTCAATTTGGCTTCCACGCCAATGACGAACCGATGATTGTCAAACTGAGACGTACCGGAGCCATCCGTGGGCATATTAAAATGCAGTTCCCCATATCCATGAACGTGCACACGGTCGGACAAACCGCCGTCCCCGCTTTCCTTCATTTCGTCCAATTCCTCCGACAGAACATCGATGCGACGCTCCAGCTCTTTTAGGTCCTGAGCCCA
>CBDVDB010000163.1:0-5344 GCA_965372625.1 uncultured Nitrospinaceae bacterium | reverse complement strand
GGATCAAACTCCGCTTCCTGAGTGATGATTTCCTCCCTGCGGATTTGCGATTGATATCCCTGAACGGCAATGCCGACATTATTCTCAACGGTTCTGGTAATTACGTCGCGCAGGGACATCTCCAGGGTATGGGTCAGGACAATGTCCGGCTTTCTCCCACGCGGTTTTGGCGAAGAAGATTCCCCTGGTTGAGATTGAGGGAGTTGCAGATTTTTCTGGTTGTCTAAAAACCGGTCGGTAACTTCGCCTTTATCAGGTTTTTTCGATGGCTTGGAGACCGCGTCTGCAAAGTAGAGTTTTCCCCCTTGGGCAAAAGAATCTACCGGCAAAAAAATCAACAAGTTAAATATTAAAAGGAATGCTAAACCACTGGCGCCAGTGGGCCGACGTGTCAACATAGGAAGCCATCTATTAGGAGTTAGTATCGTTAAAACTTATTATATTCTAATGAGTTGCAGAAAGGGAAGGGCGATTTACCCTTTACCTCCAGATTGTTGATTTTGCAGGTGTGGACCTTTTCGATTATATTTCTCTAAAGGAATAATAAATTAATCCGTTGAGAATCAAGAAGTTATAAAATAATTTCACAAATTATGAATGGCTGATCGAACTCCAGAGAATGCAGAAATCAGGAAAATTTACCATTTTTCTCAAGATTTAAATGAATTGTATTCCTAAGTACTGGAAAAGATTACAAAAAATATTGAAAAAATAGCTTGTTGCAATTACATTAACTGTATATAATGATAGTGAAGGAAAATTTAACCGGGAAGTATTGCATTGAGGTTGAATTTCTAAATATTGAATTTTAGCTATTTCATCATAGGGACCATGGACAATTCAATTACTAAAAGTAACAGTAATAATAATAATGACCGCGTAACTGCCGCCGACATTTTGAAAGTTGTTCCAATTACTCGGAAAACTTTATGGCTGTGGCAGAAAAAATATAATTTTTTCCCGGACCCCGTCAAGGAAGCCCATCCGGGAGGCAAAGGAATCGTCGGGTATTATCCCTCTTGGGTTCAGGAGCGGTGTAAACAGGTCTATGCCCTGCAGAAGAGTGGGCATACGATTGCCATGATCAAGGAAATCCTCAAAAAAGAAGCTGAGGACAAATCCACCAAAAAGGTATTGATCGTGGATGACGAGAAGAAGTTCGCAACCCTGCTCAAGAAGTTTTTTGGGAAAAACGGCTATGTTGTGGAAGTCGCCTTTGATGGTTTGGATGCCGGACTCAAGGCCGCTCATTTTCAGCCAGCCATCATTCTTCTGGATATCAATCTTCCCGGCCTCAACGGTTTGGAAGTTTGTAAGAATCTGAAAAATAATCCCCGAACTAAGAATATGACCGTATTGGTTATCTCTGCCAGCCTCCAGTACACGGAAAAAGCAGTGATTGCCGCGGGTGGGGATATGTTTTTCAAAAAACCGGTGAATTTTTCTGAACTTCTTGAAAAATGCAATGAAGTGATCTCCGAAAATGAAAAAATCACCATCCCTACCTGATAAAAAGTTCCTGACGCGAAATTTTTTCGTTCTCTCCTTTTATTTCTGAAATATTGCTGTTAGAATCCCCCGTGCAAGTAAAGGCCCCGGCCATTTATTCCCTTTAAATTGTATCCCTAAGACTTATGAATACCGCCCAAGCCGCGGAAACCCAGGTTTCCGAACTACGGCAAATCGCCAAGGAAATACGACGGAAAAGCCTGGAAATCATTCATCGGGCGGGATCCGGACATCCCGGCGGCAGTCTTTCCGCGGCCGATATTATGACCGCCCTGTATTTTGGTGTCATGCGTTACGATTCCAAAAATCCGAAAGACCCCAACCGCGACCGGTTTGTGATGAGCAAGGGACACGCCACCGGGGTGTTCTATTCGGTCCTGTCGCGCGCCGGGTATTTCGCGGATAAAGATTTGGCCGATTACCGGAAGATCAACAGCAAACTCAATTTGTCGGGACATCCTCATCCCAAAACCCCGGGAGTGGAGATCGCCACGGGCAGTCTGGGGCAGGGGCTGAGCGTGGCGCACGGCATCGCCCTGGGCGCCCGCCTGGATAACAGCGATTATAAAGTCTATGTCCTTTTAGGAGATGGGGAGCTTCAGGAGGGCCAGGTCTGGGAAGCGGCCATGTCGGCTGCCAAATTCAACTCCAATAACCTGATCGCCATTGTGGATTACAACAAGGTGGCTCAGGATAATGTGACTAAAGATTTAAAAGATATCGAACCGCTGGAAGATAAGTGGAAGGCGTTCGGTTGGGACGTGCATCGGATCGACGGGCATGACATGGATCAGGTTTATAAAACGCTCATGCTGCCTCTCCATGATAAAAAACCGCGGGTCATCATTGCCGACACCATCAAGGGCAAGGGAGTCAGTTTCATGGAAGGAAAAACTTCCTGGCACGGCGTGGCGCCCTCCGATGAAGATTATGAAAAAGCACTGAAGGAGCTGGCATGAAAGACGGAGCGACTCGGGACGGTTATGGAGCCTGTCTTGAAGAAATCGGCGGAAATCCCAAAATCGTGGTGCTCGACGCCGGGGTGAGCGACAGCACCCGGAGCAAAAAATTCGGCGATAAATATCCGGAGCGGTTCTTCAACATGGGCATCAGCGAAGGCGATATGGTCTGCACGGCCGCCGGCCTGGCGACCACCGGCAAGGTGGCGTTCGCGACCAGTTTCGCCTGTTTCCTGTTGGGACGGACCATGGACCAGACCCTGGTCAGCGTCGCGTACTCCAATACCAACGTCAAGCTGGTGGGCACTCATGCCGGGCTTGCCGTGGGAGAAGACGGACCGACCGCCCAGATGATCGTCGATCTGGCTTATACCCGGGCCATTCCCAACATGACCGTTATCCAGCCGGCAGATTATGAGGAAGCCGTCCAGGCGACCAAGGCCCTGGTCGACCATGTGGGACCCGTCTATATGAGGCTGGGACGGCCCAAGGTCAAGGGCATCTACGATTCTTCATACAAGTTCCAGATCGGCAAGGGAAGCGTCATCAAGCAAGGCCAAGAGGTGGTCATTTTTGCAACGGGCGGCATGGTTCAGGAAAGCCTCGAAGCCATGAAGCTGCTGGAAGCTGATCATATCAGTCCAACCCTGATCAATATTTCCACCATTAAACCCATCGACAGCCAGCTGATTGTCGATCAGGCCCGGAAAAATGGCGCTGTGGTCACCGCTGAGGACCACAACATTATCGGCGGGCTGGGGGATGCGGTTCTCGAGGTTCTGGCCGACAATAATGTAATGGTCCCGGTTAAACGTATTGGTGTTAAAGATAGTTTCGCAGAGACCGGCTCCCAGAAGGAACTTTACGCCAAATACGGGTTGTCAGCAGGGCACATCCAATCCGCCGTAAAAAGCCTTGTAAAGAAGTAAAAACCTTTCCTTCCTTTGCACTTTTCTTTAAGCTTTTCTTCACATCTTCTAATCCCACCCATTAGTTAACATAATATATGTTATGGGAACTAACGGGGAGGGGTGAAAAAATCCGGCCACGGGGATATCTTATGGGGATGCGCTTTTATCAGGTGGATGTTTTTACGGATCGGGTATTCGGAGGTAACCCCCTGGCAGTTTTTCCTGAACCTGAGGGACTGAGCGAGGCCGTACACTTGCAGATTGCAAGGGAAATGAACCTGTCGGAGACCACCTTTGTTTATCCTCCCGCTAATCCCGGTGCCGACTTTAAAATACGGATATTTACCCCCGGAAAAGAGGTTCCCTTTGCCGGTCATCCCACCCTGGGTACCGCCCATATTTTGTGGGAAACTGGGAAAATCGCCTCCGAAAAGGACACGGTGATCCTGGAGATGGGCGCCGGTCTGATAAAAGTCTCCAAGAGGGATAATTTCCTGTTCATGGAGCAACTCCTGCCCAGCTTTGGAGAAACTTATGATAACCCGGATAAGATAGCTGAAGCCCTCTCCATCGCCCCCGGCGAAATAGACGGCCGTTTCCCGATCCAAACCGTCTCCACCGGGTTTCCGGCCCTGTATGTCCCTTTGACCCATCTGGCGGCTGTTGAGGGGGTGGAATTGAATCTGCCGGTGCTGAGAGAGGTTTTGGGGGATCTGGATATGATTTATGTGTTTACCGGGGAAACACTGGAGGCTTCCTCGACGATCCATTCACGGGCCTTTGCTCCTTTTATAGGAATTCCGGAGGATCCAGCGACCGGCAGTGCCGCCGGCGCTTTGGGAGCTTATCTGGTCCACCATGAGGTCATTGAGGGCCTGGACCCTGCAAAAATCGTTATCGAGCAGGGATTTGAAATCCAGCGTCCGTCCGCTATTCATGTGAAGGTTGAGGAAGCCGGAGGAAAATTCCACTCCATTCAGGTGGGCGGGAAATCCATCACGGTGTTTGAGGGAACCTTTTTGCAATAAAAAAAGGGCGGGGAAATTCTCCCCGCCCTCTCCTTTTATTCTTCGGTAAAACTACGCCGGTTGGCTATAAGCACAGTGTTCACATTGGTGCCCGGAAATCCGCGAACACATAATACAACTGCTGATTTCCTCGGAAGTCCGCACCAACCCACCACAGTGATTGCATCGTGTAGCCTTCTCCTTTTGAGGTGCCTTTTGGATAGTGGATTTAGCGAACCGCTGTTTATTGATCAAGGATTGACTCCTGGAAACGTTGACATACATCCTAAAGCCTCCATCAATGAAATAAATTCAAAACCCGGCCCACCGGTTCCCGGTTGGGCCTTTATGGCTATTAGGGATGGCTTTGACCGAGAAAAGATTTAAATTTTGTCCAGATTACGGCCAGCAGAGTCATTCCGGAAAAACCAAAAAATTATTCTAATGGATTAACACCAAATAAATCAAGTGATTATATGTTAAGAGGATGGTAAAGTTATAAGCGGGCCATGACTCCGCTGTTCACGGAGTCCCGGCGGTCCCGGTCAAACAGGATTTCCACCAGTTTGAGCGCGAATTCGAGCGCCGTCCCGGGACTTCGGCTGGTAATGATATTGCCATCGACCACCACGCGCTCCTCGGAGTAATCGATCCCGCTCAATTGATCCTTCACCGAGGGATGGGAGGTGGCGGCCGTATTTTTTAAAATGCCGGCAGAATAAAGGACGATGGGAGCGGCGCAAATGGCGGCCACCTGTTTCTGCGACCGGTGCATATTTTGAATGATGGCTTTTACCTTTTTGTTTTTCTTAAGATTGTCCGTTCCCGGTTGGCCGCCCGGCAATACCACCAGGTCGAATTCGGTGTCATCGACCTGATCGATTAAAGTATCGGGCAGGACGGATACTCCGCGCGATCCTGTGATGGGTCCTTCCTCCGTTGCGGCCAGGACCACCCG
>CBDVDB010000162.1:0-5360 GCA_965372625.1 uncultured Nitrospinaceae bacterium | reverse complement strand
TGGCGTTTTTGGGGCCCGTTCCCGATTTCATGTTTTCGTAATCCTGTAACATTTCCTGCCACGGAGCGTCTGCGGGGAACCAAGACCTCTGCTCGGCCAGTTGCAGACATTCCTCCGGCGACTCACACGTTGTATTACTTATCAGGGCACCCGCCCGGATGCACTTTAACGCCGCTGTGAAGGTGAACTCGAAACGCTGGAGCGCGGCGTCCCGGAAATAATCCGTAGGTTCGTTGTTCTCCATCTGCCGGAGCCACTCCAGGTTCCAGTCCAACTGTTTCAGCAGGATTTTCAAGGGAGGGAGTTCCTCCGGTATGGGTTTCATGAGTCTGATTTTATTTCACAAATCGCCTGAAATGGGAAGAACTTTTGAATTGAAGATTTTATAATGATATTCTCTACCGTCAGTTTTAAAACCCGGCGCTGCAACTCACAAAGGTGATGTCCTCTATGGCGGAACAGGAACGATTTGTCGATAACGGAGACGGGACGGTTACCGACCGTGAAACGGATTTGATGTGGAAAAAAACCGACTCCATGATCGATCTGAAAAAATGGGTCAATTACCAGGAGAGCGTGGATTATGTCCGCGAACTCAAAGAAGCAAAGTTTGCCGGCTATGACGATTGGCGATTGCCCGCCAGAGATGAAATGAAAACTTTGTATGATGAATCTTTTTCACAAACGGATAAGTTTGGCAAGACCATTCACATCCCTGACACCTTCGCCAGTGGTGGAGGTTTCTCCATGATCGCGAAAGTGGTGGATGGACGGATACGCACCTGGGTTTTTAAATTGCGTGATGGAGAGTTTGAACACCCCGACGGTTTATGGACTCTGACGGAAGCCGCCCGGGCCGTGCGTTCGTTGAAAAAAAATGATTAATCCCATTTTGTTGAAGAGGAGTTTTCTTCATGAATGACCTATACGATCCCCCGGCTTCCATTTCGGCAACCGCCTGGATTCAGAATATGGACCAATACAAGGAAATGTACGAGCGGTCCATCAAGGATCCGGAGGGATTCTGGGCGGAACAGGCGGAGCAGTTTATCTGGTTTAAAAAGTGGGAAAAGGTCCGGGACTTCAACTACGACGTTAACAAGGGGAAAATATTCATCGAATGGTTTCGCGGCGCCAAAACCAATATCACCGTGAACTGCCTGGACCGCCATATTGAATCGCGCGGCGACCAGACCGCCATTCTCTGGGAGGGTAATGAGCCGGGGGAAACCCGCAGTCTGACCTATAAGGAATTGCTGAATCAGGTGTGCCGTTTCGCCAATGTTCTCAAAAAACACGGAGTCAAGAAAGGCGACCGGGTTTCCATTTACATGCCGATGATCCCGGAACTGGCGGTAGCGATGCTGGCCTGCGCCCGGATCGGAGCGGTACACTCGATTGTCTTCGGAGGATTTTCACCCACCTCGCTGGCGGATCGCATCGTCGACTCCACCTGCACCGTAGTGGTAACCGCCGACGGCTCTTACCGGGGCAGTAAACCGGTGCCTTTGAAAACCAATGTCGATCAGGCGATTGAACTGGCAAAGAAAGCAGGGGTAGAGGTGCGCTCCTGTATTGCCGTCAAGCGTCTGGGCGGCAAGATCGAAACCAGTATGACCGCTGGCCGGGACACCTGGTGGGAAGACGAAATGGCCGGCGCCGATGACGATTGCGAACCGGAAGTCATGGATGCCGAGGACCCGCTGTTTATCCTCTACACTTCCGGGTCGACCGGCAAACCCAAAGGCGTTCAGCATAATGTCGGCGGCTATATGGTTTTTACCGCTCTCACCCACAAATATATTTTCGATTACCACGATGGCGACATTTGGTGGTGTACCGCCGATATTGGTTGGGTGACGGGTCACTCCTACATCGTGTACGGTCCCCTGGCGAACGGGGCCATCACGCTCATGTTCGAGGGCATTCCCACCTACCCGGATGCCGGGAGGTTCTGGGATGTCGTCGACCGCCACAAAGTGACCCAGTTTTATACCGCACCGACGGCTATCCGGGCGTTGATGTCCCATGGCGAGGAAACGCCCTCAAAATATAACCTGTCGACGTTGAAAGTTCTGGGGTCGGTGGGGGAACCGATCAATCCCGAAGCCTGGCGATGGTATTACAAGCATATCGGCCGGGGCCGCTGCCCGATCGTCGATACCTGGTGGCAGACGGAAACTGGCGGTATCCTGATCACGCCATTACCCGGTTGTACGCCCACCAAACCAGGCTCCGCGACGTTTCCATTTTTCGGAGTGAAGCCCGTTGTCATTGAGTCCGAAACCGGCAAGGTAGTGACAGGTGATGGCGTGTCCGGCGTGCTGGCCATCGCCGAACCCTGGCCGGGACAGATGCGGACGATCTACGGCGATCATGAGCGGTTCGAGGAAACTTATTTCAAAATGTATCCCGGTTATTATTTTACCGGCGATGGCTGCCGGCGGGATGAAGACGGCTATTACTGGGTCACCGGGCGGGTGGATGACGTTATCAACGTCGCCGGCCACCGCATGGGTACGGCGGAAGTGGAATCGGCTCTGGTGCTTCACGAAAAAGTGGCCGAGGCGGCGGTGGTCGGGTTTCCGCACGACATCAAGGGACAGGGCATTTATGCGTATACCACCTTGATGGAAGGTGTGGAATATACGGATGATCTGAAGAAAGAGTTAATCCAGTTTGTGAGGAAAGAAATCGGCGCCATCGCCGCGCCGGATGTGATTCACTGGGCGCCCGGTCTGCCCAAAACGCGGTCGGGAAAAATCATGCGGCGCATTTTGCGTAAAATCGCCGCCGACGAAGCGGACCAGTTGGGAGACGTGTCAACGCTGGCGGACCCGTCGGTGGTGGAGCAATTGAAGGAAACCTATAAGAAACTCTGAGGCAAGACAAGAGTAGGAATGAAGCCGGGGAAATAAGGGGTCATGGAGCAGATTTCCTCTACTCCATGATTCTTCGCCAAGTTGCGAAAAAGGAAAGGACCCCCTTCCTCCCCCAAATGTATTGAGCTACTTTCTGGAAGGGTTAACTTTATTCCAAATGGGCAGGGTTGTCAACTCAATACTTCTGATTTTTCGAGGCTTAAGGGATTTTCCATTGATTTTACTCACAGGAAATTCACAGTTCCTCCACAGCCACCGCTTAATTTCCGTGTCTTTTACAACCTTTGCAGGGCCAGACGGTATTTGACCGCTTCCAATCCCTTTTGGCTTAAAGGGTTCAGGGGTTGACGCCGGAGGGCCTGGTTGAATGCCTCCCTCGATTCCCCCAATCGGTCGAGTTTCAGATAGGCCCAGCCCAACCCGTCGTACACCTCGGGCCATTGCGGGTGATTGTTCAATTCCTCGAGCAGATGCCCCAGCGCCTCCTTGTATTTTTTCTTCCGGATCAGGGTTTGGGCCAGTTTCGTGCGGGCGCTGGTGGCGATGCTGATTTTCACGCCGGGCTCCTGGCCCCGCCGTTTTTCCATGACCGGATGGGTGTTGGGATTGCGTTTGATACTCTTTTTGAGAATGGCCGCGGCCTCCTCCCACCGTTCCATCTTGTAATAGTTGTATCCCAAACCTTTCATGGCTTCAGAGGACCGGGGCCGGGAGGCCAGAGCGGTGTTAAACATTTTGATGGAATCTTCGTATTTCCGGCGATGGTAATACGCCCAGCCGATATGATTGTAGACCTGCCATCCGAAGCGCTCCCTGGCCAATATGCTTCTGAAATCTTCCGAAGCTGCGATTTCGGGATCGAGCGAGATGGCCTTCAGAAAATACTCGACTCCCAGGTCGGGGTCTCCCTGTTGATACTCAATCCAACCGATCCCCATATAAACGGAAGCGCGCAACGGTTTGCGCCGGGCTTTGGCGAGGAAATAATCCTTTGCGGTTTCGGTATCCCAACTGTGCAGAATGCTCCAGTCCAATGGGTAAACGATGCTCTTCTGGTTGGGGATGAGGGTATCGGCAATTATTAAATTCCTGGCCGCTTTTTCAAACTGCCCGAGGTGGTAATAGGCCAACCCCAATCCCTTGGTCCAGTGCGATTCATATTCCTTACGGACCCGAATCTTTTCAAAATTCTGAATGGCCAGCTGGTATTGCATTTTACCGATCTGGCTGAACCCCAGACCGCTGTAGGCCTTGGCCAGTGCAAAAGTAATAGGGCTGGAGCGGTGTTCATCAATATAATCGAAGTACAGGTAGGAGGCATTTTTGTAATCGCCTTTTCTCATTTCCTGGTCGGCCCGATAGAGTTTTGAGACCCGTATTCCCCTTAAATGGCGCATTCCCTTCAACGCCGCCGGGTCCCTGGGGTCCTTGTCCAGAGCCCATTCGAACAGGTCCAGAGCCTCTTCCTCCTGCCCGCGTTTGAGGGCGATCCATCCCTGCAGGCTGTAAGGGTAAGACCAGTCCGGGAAATTCTGATTTAACCCGGTAAGTTCCTGTTCAGCGATACGGTATTTATGAATGTCGAAATAGTGCCTGGCGACCGAGGCTTTTTGGAGAAGCTTTTTTTTGACTTCGAGGATTCCCAAACGCGACCCGATAAAGCGGCCCCGGTATTTCAAGGTTTCATTAAAAATTTTTTCCGCTTCGACCAGGTTGCCTGTTTTCAGCAGGCTCCAGGCCAATCCGTTCCGTGCATCCAGATTAGATGCGACTTCACCGGGCAGGCTCTGAAATGCGTTGAGCGCTCTTTTGAAAAGTTTTTTCCGGTAGAGACGCCAGGCTTCTTCCAGGGCAGGATAATTTTCGGGTTGGTAATCCGGGAATACCGACAACATGCTCCGGTAGCGCGGCGCTTCGATATTCAAAGTGAACAGTGAGGCCGCCTTGATGTTAGAAGGCGCCACCTCCACCGTTTTGTCCGGCAGACCTTCCCACCATTTTTCCCATTGGTCTTCAAGATCGTCGCGCTCCCCGAAAGTAAAAATTTTCTTGAAGTGAGGGCGCGCCGCTTTCTCACGCGCCAGGAACAGGTAGCAAAACCCGAGGCCCTTGCGAACTTCGTAAGAATCGGGTGACAGGGTTTCAGCCTGTTTGAATTTTTCCAGGGCCCGTTCATAAAATTTCATCGCCACGTAGGACCATCCCATTCCGATCAGCGGTTCCGTTTGTCTTGGAAAATGGGAGCGGGCGCTTTGGAAAGCCAGGAGCGCCTTGTCGTACCGTTTTTGAAAAAAATAGGCCCAGGGTAAAAACCGGATAGCCCGGGGGTTGTCCGGAGACTCCATCAACGATTTTTTCAGATAGTACTCCGCCACTTCAAATTGATTCGATTTGAATTGCTCGATGGCGAATTCCAGATCCAATTTGGATTTGGGTGTGCTGACATCCGGGGAGACGATGACCGGTTTCTTTTCCGGG
>CBDVDB010000161.1:0-5363 GCA_965372625.1 uncultured Nitrospinaceae bacterium | reverse complement strand
AGTGTTCCAGCGCTTTCCGCTCGTCCTGCAAGTGATTGTACTCATCCAAATGGTGTATACGATCATCCCTCGATCCCGCTTTCGAAACCAAGTGAGATTCAACCAGTCGAATTTTTTCATCTATCCCTGCTAATTCGGCCTCTTTGGATTTAAGGTGACTGACCATTTGGTCGATTTCCTTTCCTATATCGTAGACATGGCGACCTCTGTCAAAACCGCTCGAATAGGGTCCCTGCAGTTCTCCCTGGCAAACATTGGAATTTGAATTACCGTTGCTCCCATGCGTGTATCCATTTTTGTAGGTGCAAAACTGTTTAAGGCCCGCTTCGCGTCCGATACTGTACTGCTCCAAATTGGGCGCCACATCGTGTTCCGCACAGGCTTTACGGTGATGACTTATGTACGAAAGTTCACGGCCTTGCGCCCCATCCTCAAGCCCTATTACCTTCCAGTCCGCCTCCAGGCATTCCGATTTATTCAGGGTCGCGCAGCTTGAGGCGACAAGCAAAATGAGGCTGCAAAAGGCAAATCGAATAATATTCATCATTTAAAACTCCCCAATTGGATCAGCGTGGCGATATTCTGCGACGGTGAAAGGACAGGATTGGTTGGCCGAAGTGTCAATCTACGACTGATGTAGTTTTAGGCGATCAATGACTACCTTTAATGGTAACAAAAACCACAAAATATTATTTATATTTCTAAAAAAACTCGTTGGAATTTTTTACTTCATAGAGATCGTCCACGACCTTGGGAGTCAGGCCTTCGGGCGGGCCGTCGTAGACGATTGCTCCCTCTTTCATGGCGAGGATGCGCTGGCCGTATTGGCGCGCCAGCTCCGGCAGGTGCAGGTTGCACAGCACGGTCACGCCGTCTTCCCGGTTAATCCGGCGCAGGATGTCGAGGATGGTGCGGGAGGTAGCGGGATCGAGACTGGCTACCGGCTCGTCCGCCAGAATGAGCTTCGGCCTCTGCATGAGGGCGCGGGCGATGCCCACTCTCTGCTGTTGCCCGCCGCTTAACTGGTCCGCCCTCTGCCCGGCCTTGCCGCCGATCTCCAACCGCTCCAGGTTATGCCGCGCGGCGGCGATCTCTTCTTCGGCAAAATAGTTAACGCAGGCGGACCATGCGGGAGTTCTTCCCAGCGCCCCGGTAAGCACGTTGGTCTGTACCGACAGGCGCGGCACCAGGTTGTAATCCTGAAAGATCATGCCGATCTTCTGGCGCAGGGTTCGCAGGCGTTTGCCGTCCAGAGCGGTCACTTCCTGCCCGTCGAAAAATATTCTACCCGAGGTCGGTTCCACCAGGCGGTTGATGCACCGCAGGAGAGTGGACTTTCCCGCGCCGCTTTTACCGAGGATGACGACGAACTCCCCCGCCTCAACCTGCAGGGAAACATCGTGAACCGCGCGGGTGCCGTCGGCATAAATCTTTGAAACCTGTTCCAGGCGCAGCATAACAACCGCTCCATTAAGGATGGGTTTTCTTCAAGTCCAAATCGAGCACCAGCCGGCCCGCCTCGCGCACTGGATCGAACAACCCGTCGAAATCCATGAAGCCGCTGATGCCATACACCTTCTTCAATACTTTACTGCCTTCCGGCGTTTTCGACAATCGCATCAGCCCGGTTTTGATTTTCAGTTTGATCGCGGGGTCAAGATCCTTGCGGGCGGAAACGGTGTCGTTGGGAATGTCCTGGGTGTAGGCGATCACCCGCAGCTGTTTGAACACTTCCGGATGGGTTTTGGCGACGGCGGCGCGGGCGTCATCATACGTCGCTCCGGCGTCCACTTCCTTTTTGAGGACGGAGAAAATCACCGCGTTATGCGACCCGGCAAACAGGGATTGCGAAAACAGCCGGTCCGGGTTCAACCCTTTCGACAACAACAGGGTCTTGGGGTACAGATGGCCGGAGGTCGAAGCGGGGTCGACATACGCGAACTTTTTACCCTTCAAGTCAGACAGCGTTTTGATACCACTATCAATGCGGGTGATGATCTGCCCCCGGTAAAAGGGACTGCCGAAGCGGACGACAATCAGCAGTAGATCGACATCGTATTTCTGTTTCGCCAACACGTAGGAAAAGGTGGCGAGCCAGCCGATGTCCACCTTGCCCGCGCCCATGGCCTCGATCACGGCGGCGTAGCTGGTGGCGATGGAAGTTTTGAAATGCAGGCCGGTGAGAGCCTGCAGGTGGCGGGCGATTTCCTCGCCGCCTTCGAGAATGGTCTGCGCCTCGCCCGAAGGCACGAACATCATGCGCACGGGATTTTGCGGGGTCCCCAAAGGACTGGAAAATACCGGAGAGGCCCACACCAGCAACAGGATCAGATTCAGAACCATTCCCCCCGCATGCATCGTCGAATAAAACAGACCCCTGGATGGCATGGCCGCCCTCCTCCTTTTCCCGGAAACGTTACCATACCTGGGCTGGATTTTCAGGAAACGGGCGAAAAAAAAGGGCAAAGCGCGAAAAGCGCCCTGCCCTTTTTGAAGACTTTAAACCTTACTTCATAAATGTCGTTTTAATGTACTTGATGACGTTCCAGATATCCTTGTCCTTGAGAGTTTTCTGAGGCACCATGCCGGTTCCCTTGGAGCCGTTCTTGATGATGTAGAACATCTGCCCCGGAGTCACGTCTTTCATGGTTGCCTTACAGGTGAAGTTGCGGGGTTTCGGCTTCAAAGCCGCGCCCAGTTTGCCCCCGCCGTCGCCTTTTGGGCCATGACACATCGCACAGGGCATGGGTTTGGCGGTCTTGAGATAGATTTTTTTACCTGCGGCGGCGTTAGCTTTAGCAGTCTTATCTTTTTTATACAGGCTGGACGGAGCTTTTTTGGTTTTGCGGGGTTGCGGACACTTGGCGGCGCCCGCAAAGGCGGTGTTCACCACGAACAACGTCAATACGGCAAATACAAGAAACATTACAGATTTTTTCATTGCTGTTATCCTTTGTTAGGTGTTGAGTTAGGGTATATCAAACTAAACGGTAAATAAAAAAAACCGGAAAAATCTTTATAAGCCGGGACAAAGAGAGGAACCTGCAAACCACGCCATTTACCGGCAAAAAATGAGGGCTAAATTATATTAAATCTTAGGCTCCTGTCAACCCAAAATTCCCGGCAAACTGATATTAGAGCACCCGGCCCCGTATCACCCCTTTAAAATTAACACTATCCGGTAAATCGGTATAAAATAAGAGCCAAGGTTGATTTTATCGGTTGCCCTCCCACTTGGGACTGCATCAGTTCTCCGAATGCACCTCTTTCAATCCATGGACCTTCTCCTTTTCATCCTGATTTTTCTGGCGTTCTTCCTGACGGGGGAAACCCTGGCCTCATTTTTCAAACCCGTCTATTCCCATGTTCTGGAGCGGCTGGTTTTTCATACCCTGCTGGGCCTGGTGGCGGTGGCAGGGGTGACGACCGGCCTGGCCTTCGCCGGAGGTATTTACCCCGCTACCGGCTGGATCATTCTGGGTGTGATTTTTCTGGGGTCCATTAAAGTATGGCCGGCGCTCGGGCGCGAGGTGGCGGCGTTCCGGCCTGACCCCGGAGCCCTGCTCGGGAAAGATTCACCCGATAAAGCTTTTCAGGGATTCTGCATTCTGATCCTGACGGTGCTGGTGGTTCTGGCGTTGATGCTGGCCCTGGCGCCGCCGGTGAAAACCGACGCGCTGGTGTACCATCTGGCCATCCCCAAGGCGTATTTCGAACACCACGGCATCGTTAATCTCCCGAACAATGTCTATTCGTTTTTCCCCCTGCTGTTCGACATGGTGTTTCTGTTCGCGATGACGTTTGAAGTGGAGTCTTTGCCGGCCCTGTGCGGTCTGGGGATGGCATTGCTTCTGCTTATGGGTCTTACGGTTTTTTTTCGTCAGTATATTTCCCCGCGCCTGGCCTGGTTTGTACCGGTATTGTTTTTCAGCACGCCGACGTTTTTCGAAATTTCCGCTTCGGCGTATATCGATTTGGCGCTGGCGGGATTTATATTTTTTACATTTTATTCATGGGACCGGTGGCGCGAAACCCGCCTGCCCTTCTGGTTCTTCTACATGTGCCTGTGCGCGGGCGCGGCCTGGGCCACCAAACTGACCGGGTTTATACTGATCCCGCTGGGGGTGCTGGGTATTGCTCTGGCAGGCCGGCAAGATAACAATCCGCTTCGGGTGCTGAAGCACATGGCGATTTTTTCCGGCATCGTGTTTCTGTTCATGGTTCCCTGGTGGTTTCGTAATTATCAATTCGCCGGGAATCCGTTTCTGCCTTTGTTGATGCCTCTGCTGGGCGGCGAGGACCGCGTCAACTGGGACCCCAACCGGATGGCGCTATTCGACCACTATGTCCGGATGTTCGGCATGGGGCGGGGCTTGGGGGATCTGCTATTACTGCCTTTCAACCTCACCTTCAAGGCCGAACCGGATTCTTTGAAGTTTGACGGGCGAATCGGTATCCTTTTCTTTATGCTGATTCCCGCGGTGATCGTCGGCTGGTGGAAAAACCGTTCACCGCGATTAGTATCGCTGGCGGTATTTTCAGCGATTCTGATGCTGTTCTGGTTCATCTATTTTCAGTACGTCCGGTTCCTGGCGCCGGCCTTTACAGCGCTGACGCTGATCGGCGTTGCCAGCCTTGATAAGGCCACTTGGCCCGGACCGGAAGCCCGTTCCTCCCCGCGTTGGCCGGGCCGGATTCTGCTGGGAATGGTGGCTTGCGGGGTGTTGTTCAACCTCTTCCTGATCGGAGAAAGATGGCAGAAATTAGCTCCCGCAAAATACCTGACCGGACAGGAAACCCGCGAGCAGTATCGGGTCCGCAACATCCCTCCCTATCCCATGTATCAGGCCATGAACGCACTGGACCCGGAGGCGAAGGTGTTTCTGGTGTTTATGCGCAACCTGGGATACCTGGCGGAACGGTCTTTTTACAGTGACAGCATCTATGAAGCCCATACCCTGCAAAAAATCCTGGAGCGGGACGCCTCGCAAGAAGGCATTCTCCGCCAACTGCAAGCCTTGGGCATCACCCACCTGATGTTCGACCGGAGTTTCGTGTTCGGGCAAGGAGCGGCCATCCCCCCTGCCCACCAAGCGGCGTTGAGCGGGTTTCTGAAAGCCCGCGGGAAGTTGCTGAAACAGAAGGACGATTTTTTCCTTTTCGAGCTGGTATTGGACTAATCACGGTTTTCATCTATAATCCAAACCTTCTTTTAAATCCTGGACGATAATCCCCCGCGCCAGCGGAGGGAACTGGAGAATGAGTACCATGGCACGTTTGGAAGGTAAAAATATACTGATCATCATTCCGAAAGATTATTACGACGAGCGGGAGTTGGATATTCCTTTAAAAAAATTCCGCGA
>CBDVDB010000160.1:0-5369 GCA_965372625.1 uncultured Nitrospinaceae bacterium | reverse complement strand
AGAGGGCGGTGCCTTATACCCTTCATGAAAATCCTGATCGTCGATACCGACAGTGAACGCATTCGCTCTCTGAAATCCCTGGAGTCCGGCGGCCATCTCGTCCAGGCGGTCGAGACCTGGTCCGAGGCCCGTCTCCTGCTGGATCGTGCGGTCTTCCAGATACTGGTGCTGGGTCCGGAGCGGGTTGAGGCGTTATCCGAGTGGCGGCAATCGCTGGCCGAAAACGCCGCCGCGCTGGTAGTAGCGATAGACCCCGCGCCGGAGACGCCAAAAGGGAGTATCGACCACCGGCTTCAAACGCCGCTGGATGCAAAGGATGTATCCGCATTGCCGGGTCTGCCCGCCGTTCCCCCGGAGCCGGCGGTCCTCAATCAAAGCGCGGCCATTGAGATTTGCGATGGCGATGAAGAACTGTTCCACGAAATTGCCAGGATTTTTCTCAATGCGGGTTCCCAGCGGATGGGAAATCTGGCACGGGCCATGGAGGAAAAAAATTGGAAAAACGTACTGGAGGCCGCGCATTTATTGAAAGGGTCGGCTTTGAATCTGGCTGCGGAACCACTGCGCATCGCCACCAAATATCTGGAACAGGCGGGAGAGGCCGGGGACGAGTCTCCCATTTTCTTCTGGTTCGCGCAGACCGTGTATGAATACGGACGGCTGGAAAAACATTTAAGGGGACTAACGGGAGGCCCGGCGGATGCCCCCTAACTCATTTTAAAAAAAAGGTTTAGAAGCCACTCCCGGCGCGGCCCCGGGAAAACCCTTGCAACCCCGGGCAGGATTGTGTACAAAGCTAAACTCTGTTCAAATCCGGCCGGATGGGGTACAATGACCCTTCCGCTTTAAATGTTTATCCGTCATGGAGGTTTAATTGGCAAATCATAAGTCCGCAATCAAACGCAACCGGCAGAGCCACAAGCGTAATGCCCGCAACACCAGTTTCCGCACGCAGGTTAAAACCCATACCAAGAAGGTGTTGTCTGACGTGGCAGAGAACAACCTGGAAGCCGCCCGGCAAAGTCTGGGCGCAGCTGAAAAGGTAATCGCGAAAGTGGCCAGCAAGGGTGTGTTGCACTCCCGCGCTGCTTCCCGGAAAATTTCCGGTCTCGCCAAAAAGGTTCAGCAGATGTCAGCCGCCGCCGGAGCATAAACTCAGCACCAGCGTTTCGAGAATCCCCTCCGGCGCCTTGCCGGAGCCTTTCAACTCCCGGTCCGCCCGAAACAGGCTCCGGAACCCCTCCCGCAATTGTCCTTCGCTGAATTTTCCCGTATACCGCAACGCCTGTTCCGCCTGGAACGGCTGAATTCCCATTTTTTTGGCGATGTGCGAAGGCGGCGTGCCCGTGGTTTGATGGTGTTTCACTTCCCAGATCAGACGGAACTGCCAGGCGATCATTCCCAACAGTTGGAGCGGCTGTTCGCCGTGCTCCAGATGGTTGCGCAGGATGCGCAGGGCCTTGGCGGGATTTTTGGCTTTCAAGGCGTCAGTCAGATCAAAAATTTTTTCGAGGCGCATTTCCCCCACCACTTCCATGACCGCTTTTTCATCGATGGATTTTGCCTCACCCGCGAAGGTGATCACCTTTTCCAGTTCGCCCGCCAGCAGGCCGGGTTTGAGTCCCACCCGCTCGACCATCAACCGTGCCGCGCCGGGGCTTAACGCGCGTCCCGACTCCTTGGCGCGGTTGCGGAGCCAGGGGATCAAAGCCGCCTCGCGGGGCGCGGTGCATTCTCCCGCGCCTTTAAGTTTGGTCAGCGCCTTGTACACTTTGCGTTTGCGGTCCGCCTTGCGGGCGGTCAACACCAGGCAGGATTCGGGGGCGGGAGCGGACACGTAATCGAGCAGGGGAGGCACATTGGAATCATCCCATTCGGCCTCGTCCAGACCGCGCACGATCACCAGTTTTTCCCCGCCGAAAAAGGAAAGAGTTTTAACGGCGCCGATCCATTCGTGGACTGTGCTGGTTTTGGCGTCGAAGGTTTCGAGATTGAAATCCCGGTTGTCGGGAGTGATCCAGCGGCGCATCAAAGCCGCGGTCAGCTCCCTCTGGAAAAAATCCTCCTCCCCGTAAAGAAAATACACCGGATGCGGAGTGCCGGATTCGAGTTGTTGAATCAATTCCACTGCCGTCACGATGAATCCTTTTTAAAACTTATCGTTAACCATGCTGACCACGCGTTGCGACAGTAAGCGGTACGACTGGACCAGAGCCGCCTGGCGCGAGGCCTCCGAGGTGATCACGCTGTCGTTCGCAAAGTAATCCCAGCGCGTCGTCAAACTCTGTTTGAGATAGGTCTGATTTTCCACCCGCTCCACCACCTTGACGTTTGCCGCAATGGAGACAAAGTATTCGATCGCCACATCCACGTCATTGAATGACACCGCGCGTATCGAGTATTGAGTGAGGGCTCCCGTGAGCACCAGATCCGCTTCGGCCTGATCGTTTACCAACTGCAATCGGCCGTCGGTGATGAACGCGCGCCGGAGCGCTTCGGTGAAGGGCCGCTGGATGGCGGGCTCGGTGGAGTGGTTTTCAAACAGGGGGATGGCGATGGTCTTCAGGTGAGGCGGCAATTGGGAAGCGCCCCGGCCGGCCATCTGGTAGCCGCATCCCAAAAAGGCAAAGCATAACCCGATAGCCAAGAGGATAAGGAAATTTCTTCCGAACACAGAAAAGGAACAATTCCTTTCCTTAATTTTTCCTCTCCCCTTGGGGGAGAGGATTAAGGTGAGGGGGAATTTGAAAACGGAATTTAAAATCCACCTTAATAACCACCCCTCACCCTGCCCTCTCCCCGTGAGGGGAGAGGGGGGCGGAGTTTTCGCCGAAAGAAAAATGTTCATGCGCCATCCTTTATTTCACTACGATGTTGACCAGTCTTTTAGGAACGATGATCACTTTTTTAACATCCTTGCCGTCCGTCCACTCTTTAATGCGCTCATCCTCCAGACTTTTCGCTTTGAGTGACGCTTCATCGATGCCCGCCGGCACCAACAGTTTCTGCCGCACCTTGCCGTTGACCTGGATGACGATTTCGATTTCGTCCGCCTTCAAGAACGCTTCATTATACTTCGGCCAGGCGGCCTGATGGGTGAGTTCCTGGTGACCCATCCTTTCCCGCATTTCCTCGGCGATGTGCGGGGCGAACGGCGCCAGCAGCAGAATCAGGGTATCCACAGCCTCCCGGAACAGCGCTCTCCCGGCGTCCGACGGTTCTTTCTGCGCCGTCCACCCATCGCGGAACGCATACAGATGGTTCACGAATTCCATGATCGCGGCGATGGCGGTATTGAACTGCATGCGTTTTTCAATATCCTCGGTCACGCGCTTGATGGTGACATGGATCATCCGCCGCAGTTCCTTCAGTTCTTTCGGCAGTTCGCTGTCGGCATCGTAATTCTCTGGCGCCTCCGCAACTGTTTCCAAAGCTTCATCCACCAACCGCCATACCCGCTTTAAAAATTTAAAACCGCCTTCCACCCCCTGTTCGCTCCACTCCAGTTGTTTCGTCGGTGGCGCGGCGAACAGAATGAACAGCCGCGCCGTGTCCGCGCCGTAGCGGCCGATGATGTGGTCCGGGTCCACCACGTTGCCCTTCGACTTCGACATCTTCGCGCCGTCCTTGATCACCATGCCCTGCGTCAACAGATGGGCGAACGGTTCTTTCGTTTCGATCAGGCCCAGGTCGCGGAACACCTGATGAAAAAACCGCGAGTACAAAAGATGCAGAATCGCATGCTCGATGCCGCCGATATACTGGTCCACCGGCATCCAGTAATCGACGCTCTTTTTGGAGAACGCTTCCTTATCGTTGTGCGGCGAGGTGAAGCGGTCAAAATACCATGACGAGCAGATGAAGGTATCGAGCGTATCGGTCTCGCGTTTCGCCGGGGCCTGGCATTTCGGGCACGGCACCTTGATAAACGAATCCAGCGATTGGAGCGGCGACTGGCCCTTGTCACCCAATTGAGCGTCGAGCGGCAGAATCACCGGCAGGTCTTTATAGGGTACCGGCACGGTGCCGCATTTTTCACAGAAGATGATCGGTACCGGCGTGCCCCAGTAGCGTTGGCGCGACACGCCCCAGTCCCGCAGCCGGTATTGCACCGTGGCCTTGCCGAATCCTTTGTTCTTGAGGTATTCGCAAACCTTCTGTTGGGCTTCGTCCCCCACCAGCCCGCTGAAATTTCCGGAGTTGACCATGGGGGCCGGCTCCGTAAAGGCTTCCTTCAACGATTGACCATCGATATTGCCGTCGGGGGGCAGGATGACCACCTTGATCGGCAAATCATACTTTTTGGCAAACTCGAAATCGCGGTGATCGTGCGCCGGGACCGACATGATGGCGCCGGTGCCGTATTCCATAAGCACGAAGTTGGCGGTCCATACCGGAATAAAATCCGCCGTCATGGGATTGATGGCGTACGCGCCGGTGAAGACGCCGAGCTTTTCGCCGCCCTCGCTGGTGCGCGCTATTTTGTCCTGGTTTTTGACTTTTTTGATGAACGCGTCAATCGCCTGCTCCTGTTCGGTGCCGCGCGACAGGGACTGCGTGAGCGGATGTTCCGGCGCCAGTACCATGAACGTCGCCCCATACAGCGTATCCGGGCGGGTGGTGAACACTTGGATCGTTTCCTCCCGGTCTTTGATCAGAAAATCCACTTCCGCGCCGGTGCTCTTGCCGATCCAGTTGGCCTGCATGGTCAGCACCTGCTCCGGCCAGCCTGCTTCCAGATCCTTGCAGCCTGCGAGCAGGCGGTCGGCGTAGTCGGTGATTTTAAAGAACCAGCCTTCCTGTTGTTTTGGAACCACCTCGTTGTCGCACCGCCAGCACAGGCCGTCCACCACCTGCTCGTTGGCCAGCACGGTATTGCAGGATTCGCACCAGTTGACCTCGGAGTTTTTGCGGTAGACCAGCCCGCGTTCCAGGAATTTCAGAAAACACCACTGGTTCCATTTGTAATATTCCGGTTCGCAGGTGGCGATTTCGCGATCCCAGTCGTAGCTGAGGCCGAGCCGCTTGATTTGCGCGGTCATGGTTTTGATATTTTCGTGCGTCCAGGTGTCGGGATGCGATTTGTTCTGGATGGCGGCGTTTTCCGCGGGCATGCCGAACGAGTCCCACCCGATGGGATGCAGGACGTTGAATCCCTGCATCCACTTGAAGCGCGCCAGCGCGTCGCCGATGGTGTAGTTGCGCACGTGGCCCATGTGGATGCGGCCCGAAGGGTAGGGGAACATCTCCAGCAGGTAATATTTGGGCTTCGAGGGGTCGTCCTCCACCTTGAAGGATTGGTCCTCCTGCCAGCGCTTCTGCCACTTTTTCTCAATGATATTGGGATCGTAATCCGGCATTTGCGTGAA
>CBDVDB010000159.1:0-5374 GCA_965372625.1 uncultured Nitrospinaceae bacterium | reverse complement strand
TCAGGCGTGTTGTTTGAGGATGGCATCGAGACCGGCGGTGGACACGATATGCTTGTCCATGCCGATTTCTTCCGGACTGTAGCCCAGCGCCAGCGCCACCAACTGCGGCAGGTGCAGGATGGGAATCGAGTATTGTTTTTTCTGCATGCTCTCGATATCAGGTTGGTAGGCGTCGAGACTCAGGTGGCACAAGGGGCAACCGGTCACCACGCAATCCGCCCCGCCTTCCACCGCTTCAATCAGGGCGTTGCCCGCCAACTCGTGCGAGGCGCTCTTGTTCATCATGATGATGGGGAATCCACAGCACTTGATCCGGCTGGGATAATACACGGGCGTGGCGCCCAGAATTTCGAACAGTTCCTCAAGCTCTTTGGGATTGTCCGGATCTTCGTACTCCGAATATTCGGAAGGACGCAATACATAACACCCGTAAAACGCCGCCGTCTTGAGGCCGGTCAGCGGACGCTTGATCTTTTCCTTGAGCAGAGCCTTGCCTTCCGGACTGGCAAGGATGTTGGAGAAATGTTTAATCTTGATTTTGCCGCCGTGGTACTGGTGCCCGCCGTCTTTCAGAACATGGTTGATTTTATCCTTGTACTCGCGGTCGGAATCGATATTACATTCCGACTTTTTCATATTGCCCTGGCAGGTGGAGCAGATGGTGACGAGGTCGAGGTTCTGCTCTTCCGCAATGGCAAAGGTGCGGGCGTTGATGGCATCGGTCAGTACCGGGTTCTTTTCCGAGAGTACCCCGGCGCCACAGCAGGCGGCGCTTTTCATTTCGACAAAATCGATCCCGAGGCCCTCGGCCGATTTGATCGTGGCCAGCATCAATTCGCGCGTCGCCCCCTTGGCCACGCAACCGGTATACAGCGCAAACTTCATTCGCCAAACTCCTCGAAAATTCGCCGGACGTCCCGGGCGTCGTCAATAGGCTTGTGAATAATGGGCGGCACCTTCATCTTCAACAACATCCTCAACCCCACCGGAAGCAAATCCAGCAGGCCCTTGACGTTGAAATACCCCATCGACTCGACGGGAATTTTGTTTTCATTCAAACGTCCGCTGTGTTTCACGGACTTGACGAATGACAACGCGTGGCGGGCGCCGATATTGTTATGCACGCCTTCCCGCAATCCCACCTCCATCAACTCCTTGATCCGGTAAAGCGGCCGCGCCGGTTTGGGACACCGCTCCACGCACTCGCCGCAGTGGGTACAATCCCACATACCGCCCGGCTTGCTCAATTCCTTGATGCGGGTGCGGGTGGCCCCATCCCGCGAATCACCCACGAATCGCTGCGCCTTCGCCAGCGCCGCCGGTCCCAGAAATTTCCCGTCCACTTCCAGAACGTTGCAATCGGAATAGCACGCGCCGCACATGATGCAGGTGGTGGTGGCGTCGATTTCCTTAAACTGCGCCTGGCTCTGCAGGCGTTCCCGCTCCGGCGGTTTCTCTTTATTCTGGAGGTAGGGCTTCACCTGATCCACCTTGTCCCAGAACTGTTTGAAGTCGGTCACCAGATCCTTGATGACAGGCATGTTGCCCAACGGCTCAATGGTGATGGTATCGCTTCCGTCCTTCAACAGATGAGCGGCCTGTTTCTGGCAGGCCAGCAGGGCGTGACCGTTCCCCTTCATTCCGCAGGAACCGCATATCGCGCTCCGGCAGGACATCCGGTAGGTCAGCGTCCCGTCGATGTTCCACTTGATGTGGTTCAGGCAGTCGAGCAGGGTCGCGCCTTCGGGGATATCGTACTCAAATTCCTCGTAATACGAATCCGCCCGTTTCTCCGGGTTGTATCGTTTGATTCGAAACTTTGCCATCAATACGTTCTTTCCTTGGGTTGATAACGGGTAATCACCACCGGCTTGTATTTCATTTCCAACTGTCCATCTTTGGCAGACACCAGCGTGTGAGCTAAAAATTTCTGATCGTCGCGCTTCGGAAAATCCGTCCGGTAATGGCCGCCCCGGCTTTCCTGCCGTGCCAGCGCGGCGGTCGAGATAATCTCCGCCATCTCCAGCATGTTGCCCAACTCGATGATCTCATACAGCTCCGTGTTGAACAGTCGGCCCTTATCCATAACCTTGCCCTTTTTGTAACGACCCTTCAAGCCTTGAATGGTTTCAACGCAGGATTTCAGGTTATCCGCGTCGCGGAACACCCCGCATTTCGCCATCATTACTTCTTTCATCTCATTGCGGATATCGTTGTAACTTTCAGAGCCCTCCCGCTGGAAAATCTCTTCGGCCTGGTCCAACATCCGGGCTTTTTCATGGCCTTCGTTGAATGCAGTGAATTCCGCATTTTTTGCATACTTCAACGCCGACCTGCCGGCGCGTTCGCCGAACACTGTGGCCTCCAAAAGCGAATTGGTGCCCAGCCGGTTGGCCCCATGCACCGAAACACAGGCGCATTCGCCCGCCGCGAAAAACCCCGCCATCGGCGTTCCTTCAGCATCCAGAATCACCTGGCCAAACATATTCGTCGGAATACCGCCCATCGAGTAATGCGCCGAGGGTTGAATCGGCAACGGTTCTTTCACACAATCGACGCCGATGAAATCGATTCCCAACTGGCGTATCTGCGGCAGGCGTTCCATGATACGCGCTTCTCCCAGGTGCCGCAGATCCAGATGAATGATATCTTTTCCGTCAACGCCGCGGCCGGCATCGATCTCGCTCTGCTCGGCGCGCGCCACGATATCGCGCGGCGCCAGCTCCATCCGCGACGGCGCGTACTTTTCCATGAACCGCTCCCCTTTGCCGTTGAGCAGGTAACCGCCTTCGCCCCGTGCCGCTTCGGAAAACAAAATTCCCTGGCGGTACAATCCGGACGGATGAAACTGCACGAACTCCGGATCCTCCAGCGGCACTCCGGCGCGAAACGCGGCGATGGCGCCGTCCGCCGTCCCGGCGAACGCGTTGGTGGTGATTTGATACACCCGCCCGTAGCCGCCGGTGGCAAAGATCACCGCCTTCGCCTGGATCACCTCCACCTCACCGGTGCGGATGTTGCTCACCACCACGCCGCAACAGCGTTTATCCTCGCTGATGAGCTGGTGCATGTACCATTCGGAATAAATTTTAATGGATTTGGCGTTCTTCAATACCTGTTCGTGCAGAACGTGAAGAATCGCGTGACCGGTGCGGTCGGCGGAAAAGCAGGCGCGCGGTTTGGAATGGCCGCCGAAACTGCGTTGCGCGATTTTGCCGTCTTCCGTGCGGCTGAACGCGCACCCCATATGCTCCAGTTCGTAGATTACCCCCGGCGCGGCTTTCACGTATTCCTCCACCGCGTCCTGATCGTTCAGGTAATCACCGCCCTTGACGGTATCGAACATGTGCTCTTCCCAGCTGTCGTCCTCGGAATTGCCGAGGGCGGCGGCGATGCCTCCCTGCGCGGCTCCGCTGTGCGACCGCGAAGGATAGACTTTGGTCAGCAGGCCGACATCGAGATCCTTGCACACCTCCAATGCGGCGCGCATTCCCGCCAGGCCCGCTCCCACGATTAAGACGTCATGTTTGATCAAAACCGCTATCTCCCGTTCACTCGTCCGCTGTTGTCTCTCAAACCGTAATCCGTAGAGGCTATACCTCTCAAACACATAAATTACAAATAATTACTGGAAGGTTAAGCGAGAACGGTCTGAGGCGAGTGTTCACAACAAATGTCAGGAAAGTTTTAAAAATTGAGCCGATATTGAACCACCTTGAGCCATGCAATGTCAAGAAAAATGAATATTTACGGTTGAATCCCTACCCTGCTGGTATATACTGAACGGCAATTGGAAATAACTACAATGAGTTAAACCGCCAAGCTCAACAACCCTCAAATGGAGTATTACACCGTAACCCGGTTCGCCCTACCCAAACTGCCTGCCTCGAACCGAAGCGCCTGTCTACCACATCTATGGAATTAAAAAATATTGAATTTGAAAGGCTCCCCATCCCGGAATCAGTATTGCAGGGTATTCGGGATGCCGGCTTTGAAGAATGCACTCCCATACAAGCCAAAACACTGCCCATTACGCTGGAGGGTAAGGACGTGGCCGGCCAGGCCCAGACCGGAACCGGCAAAACCGCCGCGTTTCTGATCTCGATCTTCACGCGCCTGGTCAATCACGAACCGATGCCGCAGAAAGGCAAACAACGGGTAGCGCCACGCGCGCTGATTATAGCTCCCACCCGCGAGCTGGCCCTGCAGATCGAACGCGACGCGGTACTTCTCGGCAAACATTGCGGACAGAAAATTCTCTGCGTTTACGGCGGGGTCGACTATGAAAAACAAAAGGAATCCATCAAAAAAGGAGTGGATGTCCTTATCGCGACGCCGGGGCGGCTCATCGACTATTACAAACAGAAGCTCTTCAGCCTCAAATCGGTCGAGGTGCTGGTGATCGACGAAGCCGACCGCCTGTTCGATATGGGTTTCATCGCCGATGTGCGTTACATCCTGCGCAACATGTCGACGTATGACAAACGCCAGTCCATGCTGTTCTCCGCCACGCTCAACTTCCGCGTGATGGAATTATGTTACGAACACATGAACGATCCGGTTCCCATCAAGATCGAACCGGAAAAGATCGTGGTCGACCAGGTCAAGCAGGTGCTGTATCACGTCGGCAAGGAGGAAAAATTAAATCTCCTGCTGGGTCTTCTGAAAAGCGAAACACCCGGCAAAACATTGATCTTCACCAACATGAAATCCACCGCCGAGCGACTGGAATCGCAACTGCAATACAACGACTACGAAGCGCGGCAGATCAGCGGCGATCTGCATCAGAAAAAGCGCATCAAGGTGCTTCAGCAATTCACCGAAGGCGAAATCGACATCCTCATCGCCACCGACGTGGCATCACGCGGACTGCACATCGACGACATCACCCACGTCATCAACTACGACGTGCCGCAGGATCCGGAAGACTACATTCACCGCATCGGCCGCACCGCCCGCGCCGGACGCGATGGCGACGCCATCACCTTTGCGTGCGAGGATTACGCCGAACACCTGATGGCCATTGAAGACACGCTGAAAAAGAAAATCCCGGTCGAATGGCCGGGTGACGACCTGTTTCTGGAACCCAAGGAAGGCATGCCAGTCTTTAAAAGACGGCGACCCTCCGGTCCCCCGGCACGCAGAGGCGACGGCGGGAGCAGACGCGGCGGTTCATCCAATGGACGACGCCCACCCAGAGGCAGCAGCTCCCGCAGCGGCGGACCCAAATCCTCCTCCAAACCCGGCGGCTCCTCATCCGGCAACCGCCAGCGACGCCCCAGCACCCCACGCCGCCGGCCTGGCGCCTCCCGCAATAAATAAATCCTGATTAAACTCCTCCTTTATGAAGGGGGAGTTATTTAATCAACTTTTG
>CBDVDB010000158.1:0-5383 GCA_965372625.1 uncultured Nitrospinaceae bacterium | reverse complement strand
GATGTTAAAAAAATCTTTAATGAGATTCCGGCAAACCGCCAGACCGTGTTGTTCTCCGCGACCCTGCCGAGTGAGATCGTTCGCCTCACTCATAAGTTTCTCAACGATCCGATCAAAGTCAGCGTTTCCCCTCCGGCCAGCACCGTGGATAAAGTGGATCAACGCATCATGTTTGTGGATCGGGAAAACAAAAGCGCCTTACTGGGGTCGATCCTTGAAGACGAAAGCGTCTATCGGGCTCTCGTATTCACGCGCACCAAGCACGGCGCCAACCGTATCGCTAAATTTTTGACTAAAAACCGAATTCGGACCGAAGCGATTCACGGCAACAAATCACAATCGGCGCGTATGCAGGCATTGAATAAATTCCGCTCCGGAAACGCCCGGGTTCTGGTCGCGACAGACGTCGCCTCCCGCGGTCTTGACGTAGATGGCATCACCCACGTCATCAATTACGAATTGCCCAAGGAAGCCGAAAGCTATGTCCACCGCATCGGTCGAACCGCACGCGCCGGAGCCACGGGTGTGGCGCTTTCATTTTGCGATGCCGAGGAGCGCGGCTATTTGCGGCTCATCGAGAGAACCATTAAACAGAATATAACCGTGGATGCGGATCATCCCTATCACTCCCATTCGGTAGCCTCCTCCAAGGGAAGCCGTCGAACGGGCGGCCGCAACGGTTATGAAGCAAAAAGAGGGCCGGGGAAAGGCAATCCCAACAGCCGTTTTGCCAAACCCGGGCGGCGAACCGCCCCAGGTAAAATTAAAACCTTTCGTACCGGGCCACGCAGGAGCCGCTAGCCGGTGGCGTAACCTCTAAAGGTAAAGGGCACCAAAACCTCCCCTGTATCCCCTCCTTCGTAAGGAGGGGACCGGCGAACCGCCGGAGCTAATATAGCCTCTCCCCCTGAGGGGAGAGGCTAAATCCCCCTGACCCCCTTCAAGAAGGGGGAATATTCAGATACCATATTTTGTACTTATGCAAAGCTCTCCCTCGCTAAAAGGGAAACTTTAAAATCTTGTAGTGACATCCTCCGGGTTCGATTCTATTTTGTGAATCGTGAGATCCGAGCCCTGCAACTCGTCGTCCTTATCCAAACGGATGCCGAACAGGATGTCGAGAGTTTTGTAAACCACGAACCCGGCCACCAGGGCCACCCCCACCGCGGCTAACGATCCGATCAATTGTGCGGTAAAGGTGGTCTCGCCCAATCCGCCCAGCGCCTTGTGTCCGAAGATGCCGCAGGCGATGCCGCCCCAGGTACCGCACAGTCCGTGCAGGGGCCAGACGCCGAGAACGTCGTCGAGTTTCAATTTTTCCTGTTCCCAGGTAAATCCGAAAACGAAGATGACACCCGCGATGCCGCCGATCAAGAACGCGCCGATGGGATGCACCTGATCCGACCCGGCGCAGATGGCCACCAGGCCCGCCAGGGCTCCGTTATGAATGAAACCGGGATCGTTTTTGGATACGACCAGGGCAAATAGAATCCCGCCGGCCATGGAGAACAGGGAATTCATTGCCACCAGTCCGGAGATGCCTTTAAGAGTGGCGGCGGACATGACGTTAAACCCGAACCAGCCGATGCATAGCATCCACGCGCCCAACGCGAGGAAGGGAATGCTGCTGACCGGGATGGGGCGGCTTCTGCCCTCTTTATCCCACCGGCCAATGCGCGGTCCCAAAACAAACACAGCGGTCAGGGCCAGCCATCCGCCCATGGAATGGACCACCACCGATCCGGCAAAATCGTGAAAGGGGGCTCCGGCAAACTTTTCCAGCCAGGAACCTTCCTGACCCAGCAAAGAAATCTGTCCCCAGACCATGCCTTCGAAAAAGGAATAGACCACCCCCACGAAAATAGCGGCCGCCACCGCCTGCGTCCAGAACTTGGCGCGTTCCGCGATGCCGCCGGAAATGATCGCGGGAACCGCCGCGGCAAAAGTCAGCAGAAAAAAGAAATGCACCAGCTCATATCCCTGCTTGTCGTTGACCAGGGTTTCCGCGGATGCATAAAAATAAATCCCATAAGCTACGGCGTAGCCAATGGTAAAATAGATCACGGTGCTGAGCGCAAAGTCGACGATGATTTTTACTAAAGCGTTGACTTGATTTTTCCTGCGTACCGTGCCCACTTCCAGGAAGGCGAAACCGCCATGCATGGCAAACACCATGGCCGCCCCCAACATCAAGAATAAAACGTCTCCGCTCTGTTCCAGAGCCAGGATATCATTTTCCATTGGTTCCCCCTTTTTCTACTCCCTCTGAAACCCGCCAAGAGTATAATAAATGCGCCTTAACTATCGGCCGGGTCCAATGCTGAGTAGGTTCCTGTTCACTTTCTTTTGAGGTGTAGTCAAGAATGCCGCAAATTATACAAGATTTAGCCCTCCTTTTGCTGGTTTCTTTGCCTATAAATGTATTTTTTCACCGAATCCGCCTGCCCTCCATCATGGGATTTTTGATTGCCGGAATCCTGATCGGGCCGCATGGACTGGGAATGATCGGCAACCCCGCCTCAGTGGAAAATCTTGCGGAAATTGGGATCATCCTGTTGCTGTTCATTATCGGGCTCGAGTTTTCAATTTCCCACCTCCTGAAAAATATAGCATCGATAACCGGGGCGGGTGTACTGCAAATGGGCCTCACCCTGGCGGCCTGGTATTTTATTCAGAGAAACTATTTGGGGGGTTTCGCTTCCGAAAGCCTGGCGTTGGGAATGATGATCGCGCTCAGCAGTACCGCTATTGTCATGAAAATGATTACCGACCGCGCAGAGCTCGACACCCTGCACGGACGAACCTCCGTCGGTATTCTGCTTTTTCAGGATATATGCGTGGTGCCCTTGATGTTGATGATTCCCCTGCTCGCCAACAGTGCGCAGACCTCGGGCATGGATTTCGCCGCCGCTTTCGGCAAAGCCCTGGCCGCGGTGGCGGGAATCTTTTTTCTATCGCGGCTGTTGGTTCCCCGGTTTCTCAACGCTGTCGCCCGGATGGGAAGCAGGGAACACCTGACACTACTGGTGATTCTTATCATCCTGGGAACGGGTTGGGTGTCTCACCATCTGGGTTTGTCACTGGCCATGGGCGCCTTCATCGCCGGGCTGATCATTTCCGAATCCGAGTACAGCCACCAGATCATTCTCGACATCCTTCCGCTCCGGGATTACTTCAGCAGTATCTTTTTCATTTCCATCGGCATGCTGTTGAACGTTGCCAACTTTATGGATCATTGGCCAATGATCCTGATGCTCACCCTTACTATTGTCGTGTTAAAGATGGCCGCCGGATTTATCGCTTCGGTGGTGGTGGGCAACCCGGCGCGCATTTCTTTTATTGTGGGAATGCGCTTGGCGCAAATCGGGGAGTTCTCCCTGATTCTGGCAGGTCTGGCGCTGACGCAGGGCCTGCTCACCTCCGGCAATCACCAGATCTTTCTGAGCGTTTGCGTTTTAACCATGCTGATCGCCCCGGTGTTGATTCAGGTTTCTTCTCCGGCATCGTATTTTCTATTTTCCAAATGGACCGGCGGAGTCCAGGAGGAACCCACGGAATCATCCGGCGAGGCGCTCAAGGGGCATGTCATCATTGCCGGCTACGACGTCGTGGGCCGCAACCTGGCGCGCGTGCTCAAAGAAACCCATATTCCTTTCATGGTGGTGGAGCTGGACGGGGAATTGATCAAACACGCGTTAACGGAAAACGTCCCCATACTCTACGGAGACGCCAGCCACCGCGCCACCCTGAACCGGGCCGGCATCGGACTGGCTAAAATCATCGTGTATTCCATTCCCGATCACCAGGCCACCGGGCAGTCGGTGCGGCTGGCGCGCGCGCTCAATCCGGAAATTTTTATAATGGTTAAAACCCGTTTCTCCTCGCAGGTGGACGAATTGAAGAAAGCCGGGGCGAACCAGGTGATCCCTGAGGAGTTTGAAACGTCCATTGAAATCTTTTCACGGGTGTTGCGGGAGTTTCGAATGCCCAACAACGTCATCGAGCAACAGGTGGAATTGGTGCGGCTGGAGGGTTACGGCATGTTTCGCGGGTTGTCGCTTAATGTAGAGAGCCTGCAGAATTTTTCCACCTACCTGACCGCATCCTTAAGCCAGTCGTTTCAGGTTCCGGACGATTGCTGGTCCCAAGGCCGGCAACTCGACCATCTGGAGCTCACCCGCAAAACCGGCGCCACTTTGATCGCCGTGGTGCGCAACGATAAAGCACAACCCAACCCTCCGAAAGATTTTTGTATACAGACGGGGGACATCCTCATTTTATTCGGGCGGCACGCGCAGGTGGATCAGGCAATGCGGCTGTTACGCTCCGGCCCCGGCGAAGACGCCTCGCCGACATCTTGAATTCATAATAAAATTTAATACGGATCAAACAGCGGTGGGATGCGTTCGTCTATTCCGCCGCCGTGGCCTTAGCCGCGGCTTCTTCTGCATCATGTTTGGCCTGGGCTCTGACTTTCGCCAGGGTGGCGGCGACCGACTTGAGTTCGTTTTTCCGGCCGGCCCTGAACCGGGTGGGAATGTGGGTGGGCAAAATAGGCAGTTGGTTGCCTTTAAAATCAAATGCATCGCTACGGCTGAAGGTGGCAAGTATTTGAGCCGTGTAATGGGCCTGAATAATATCTTCCACCGGAAAACAATTGATCACCAGGTTTTTACCGGTGCCTTTCAGGCCTCTCAATACCAGTTGCGGGATGTATTGGCTTCTTTCCCGGCCTTCAACATCGGCCATCACCGTTACTTTTTCCACCAGTTTCCATGGAATGGTCTGGGCTTTGCTGAATTTAGTAATCCCCGTAAGATGAATTTTCCGGTCCTGACCCTCCAGAACAATGGTCGGCCGGCGTTTCAAATACCACAATGCGCCCCAGCCTGATGCCACGGTCACTACAACCCCCAAAACGGCGATACTGAATACGTAGGCGGAAAGAAAAAAGGTGAGCAGAACCAGACTCGCGCATTTGACGTACTTCACCCAATCCTTCAATTGCTGGGTGACGCGGGTGGTCAAAATGACATTGGGATTGATATAGTCGGTTTCGAGCGCCATAGGGGGACGAATTTCCAGTGTTAATTAAATAAGGACCGGCATGAGGGTGTAGCCTTAAGATAAGTGATGCACCAGGCATTGTCAATCAAACTTGCAGTGACTTTCCGGCACGCGAATACCCTGTATTTAATTGATTTATAAAGAGTACTTCGATTGGGCTGAAGGGGCAAGCCCCCCCCCGTCCCCTCTCCTTCGGCAGGCTCGGGACAGGCTAATCGGTTCGGGGCGACAATATATATCTCTTTGTCATTCTGAGCTTTAGCGAAGAATCTGGGTTTTGGTTTTGAAAACCGCCTCATGAATGAGGCAACTACAA
>CBDVDB010000157.1:0-5424 GCA_965372625.1 uncultured Nitrospinaceae bacterium | reverse complement strand
CAATAGTACTATAGATTCAATATTTTAGGTCTTTCATTAAAGTAAAGAAACAGATTTATTTTGGCAATGGATCATAGCCATTTCAGGCCTCATGGACAATCCACGGTTTTTTGGGGAATGGGTCTGGAGATCCTGCTATAACCCAAATTAGGTATGCCTGATTTGGGCTATTATTATAGTGTGGAGTTTGGAAGAAAGGGGTAAAGCAGGGTTTTTCAGCGAGTAAACTGTAAGGATAAGCGTGATATTCCGACCCAAAATAGAAGGAATTTCGCAGGATTAAAGTCAGGGGAGAGGAAGGTGTCATCGGCCTTCTGAATTAAGGTTGACTGAGGCTGAATGTGTGCTAACATTTTATGTTATTGTACTTTAGGGACTTTCTACGGATTCCGGTGATCGATTGATAAAGACGGGAAGAGTGTTCGCCAAGCAGTATTTAGAGGAATGCAAAAGCTTTATTGATGAGGCCATTTCCCAGTTTCTGCCGGAAAAAGAGGGATACCCCAAAAGTATTCATGAATCGATGCACTACAGCCTGTTCGCAGGTGGAAAAAGGTTACGGCCCGCTCTTCTTATTGCTTCCGCGGAGGCGATGGGAGGAGATCGAGCGAATGTTTTGCCTTTTGCCGTGGCCGTTGAATTCCTTCATACTTATACATTGATTCATGACGACCTCCCCGCTCTGGATAATGATAGTTTGAGGAGGGGCAAGCCGACCAACCACAAGGTTTTTGGCGAAGCCATCGCCATTCTCGCGGGAGACGCGTTGCTGACCCAGGCCTTTGTGTTGATGACCAACCCTCATTGGATGGAGGCCATTCCCCACAAAAACATCCTTCGTGCCTCGCAGGAGATTGCCCGAGCAATGAGCTCTACGGGAGTGATCGGAGGTCAAGTGGTGGATTTGGAATCGGAGGGAAAAAAGGTCGATGCGTCGACCTTGGAATACATCCATATTTATAAAACGGGCTTTTTTTTCAAAGCCTGTGTTCGCAGCGGCGCGATTTTGAGCGGGGCCTCGCATTCCCAGTTGGGGGCGCTTTCCCGGTATGGGGCTCATATTGGCTTGGCTTTTCAGATTATTGACGATATTCTGGATATCGTTGGGGATAAACAAAAACTCGGAAAGGATATCGGCAGCGATATCGACAAGGACAAGGCCACTTACCCGGCTCTGTTCGGTTTGGAGGAATCCAAAAAGAAAGCTGAATCCCTGGTGGATGAGGCCATTGAATGTCTGGCAGAATTTGACGAACGAGCCGATCCTCTGCGTGAGATAGCCCGGTTTTTCGTCCAACGCACCTTTTGAATGGAATGACTATGAGCAGGTTCTTAGATAAAATTAACGGTCCTCAGGACCTTAAAAAACTTAAAAAGGAAGATCTTCCCGTTTTGGCGACAGAGATCCGGGAGGCCCTTTTAACGACGATTTCCAAAACCGGGGGACATTTAGGGTCCAATCTCGGTGTGGTTGAATTGACCCTGGCTCTGCATTACGTGTTCGACAGTCCGCGAGACAAGTTTGTCTGGGACGTCGGGCATCAGACGTATGTCCACAAATTGCTTACCGGACGCCGTGACCGGTTTCATACTCTTCGGCAATATGGAGGCTTGAGCGGGTTCACCAAACGCGAAGAAAACGAGCATGACCATTGGAACTGCGGCCATGGTGGAACTTCCATCTCCGCCGCGATCGCCTTCGCCAAAGCGCGTGACTTAAAAAAGGAAGATAACGAAGTGGTCGCCATCATCGGCGACGGCTCGTTGACCGCGGGCATGGCCTTTGAAGGCTTGAACCATACCGGCCATCTCAAAAGTAACATGATCGTTATTTTGAACGATAACGAGATGTCGATTTCCACCAACGTCGGCGGCATGTCCGCTCACTTGAGCCAGATCATGACCGGACAGGTCATGCGGAAAATCAAGGGACAAATCGACGAGATGTTGCAATCCATTCCCGGCGTGGGAAAGGATATATCGCATTTTGCCCACAAAATCGACGATGCCATCAAAGGCGTGTTTATCCCCGGACGGTTGTTTGAGGACTTGGGATTTCGTTACGTTGGGCCGCTGGATGGTCATAATACCGAAGCCTTGATTGAAGCCTTGGAAGACCTGAAAGGCGAGAAAGGCCCCACTCTGGTGCATGTGATTACCCGCAAGGGCAAAGGCTATAAAATCGCGGAAGAAAAGGCGGAAATCTGGCATGGCGCGTCTCCCTTCGATATTGAAACCGGATTGTTCCATAAAAAGAAATCCAATCCGGCCTATACCGCCGTGTTTGCCGATGCCTTGATCGAATTGGCGAAACAGGATGAAAAAATTCTGGGCATCACCGCCGCCATGCCTTCGGGGACGGGCATCAGCAAGTTCCAGCAGATTTTTCCAGACCGCACCTTTGATGTGGGAATGGCGGAACAGCATGGGGTGGACTTTGCCGGCGGCCTGGCGCTGGAAGGCTTCAAGCCGGTCGTCGCCATTTATTCTACATTTTTGCAGCGGGCTTACGATCAGGTGGTCCACGACATTTGTCTCATGAATATTCCCGTGACGTTTGCGATGGACCGCGCGGGTATCGTGGGCGAGGATGGGGCGACGCATCAGGGATTGTACGATATCGCCTATCTCAGAACTCTGCCCAACATGGTTGTCATGGCGCCGAAGGACGAAAATGAATTGCGCCATATGCTGAAGACTGCGGTCGATCATCCCGGCCCCGCGGCTATTCGCTATCCCAGAGGCGCCGGATTGGGAGTGGCTCTGGACCCGGAAATGAAGGCACTGGAAATCGGCAAAGGCGAGGTGCTGCAGGATGGAGCCGACATCGCGCTCATCGCTTACGGGCATATGGTGCCCCTGGCGCAGGATTTAGCCAAGGCACTGGAAAAGACAGGACACAGTGTCGCCGTCATCAACGCCCGGTTTGTGAAACCGCTGGATACCGACCTGATCAGCCATTACGCCCGCAAGGCCAAGTGCCTGGTCACGTTGGAGGAACATTCCATCCACGGCGGTTTTGGTTCCGCAGTGTTGGAAGCAATCAACGAACACGTTCCGGAACAGAATGTCCTTGTGAAATGCATCGGCGTGGCCGATAAGGTCATTGAACATGGGGCTCCGGCGCTGATCCGCAAGGATTTGAAATTAGACTTGGAAAGCATGTTAACAACCATTCAGGAATTTTATAATAATACCGTTCTCGGAGCCGCCCCGGTTTCCGGCAATGGGAAAGACGGCATCCATGAAAACGGCGGGAACGGCCAAAGCGGAGGAAACGGCGCTCCAAAGAAATTCTCCTCTAATGGCAAAAAAATTAAAGGAAAAGAAAAACACCCTGTCAATGGATAGATGCGCTCAAATCAAACGTGTCACCCGCGAAACCCAAATTGAAGTCAGTCTGGTTCTGGATGGAACAGGGCAGGGGGAGATCAAGACCCCGATCCCGTTCATGGATCACATGCTGGCTCAAATATCCCGCCACGGTTATTTCGATCTCACTGTAAAAGCCACAGGAGATACCCACATCGATTTCCATCATTCGGTGGAGGATATGGGGATTACGCTGGGTCAGGCCTTTGAAAAAGCCCTTGGCGACAAGAAGGGAATCCGGAGGTTTGCCCAATCCAGTGTGCCTCTGAACGAGGCGCTGGTGAACTGTGTGGTGGATATCAGCCGCTCCTACCTGGTGTTCAATCTCGATTTGCCTAAAGCGAAACTGGGCGAATTCGATGTCGAACTGGTTTCGGAATTCTTCCAGGCTTTCTCAGCCAACTGCGGAGTCACCCTGCACTTCAATTCTCCCTACTGGAACAACCTGCACCACGTCGTGGAAGCGTCTTTCAAGGCGTTTGCGAAGGCGATGGATCAGGCCTGTTCCCTGGACCCGAGGTCCGACGCGATTCCGTCCACCAAAGGCACTCTTTAAATGATCGCCATTATCGACTATGGCATGGGCAACTTACGGTCCGTGCAAAAGGCGCTGGAAGCCGTGGGCGCCGATGCGGTGGTATCCAGTCAGCCCCAAACCATTCTGGATGCCGATTCGGTGGTCCTGCCCGGCGTCGGTGCGTTCAAGGATTGTATGGACAACCTCGACCGGCTGGGGCTGATAGAGGTGGTCCACAAATCCATTCAATCCGGTAAACCGTTTCTGGGTATCTGCCTCGGACTGCAACTGCTGTTTGAGCAGAGCATCGAGTTCGGAACGGTGGAGGGTCTGGGGATTCTGCCGGGGAAAGTGGTGCGTTTTCATTTCGATGACCCCTCACAGAAAGTCCCGCACATGGGATGGAACACGCTGACGATCAACAAACCGTCACCGTTGTTCGCTTCGACCGATGAACACCCCTACTATTATTTTGTTCATTCCTACTATGTCGTTCCGGCGGACCGGAGCATGGTCGCCACCACCACTGAGTACGGGGTGGAGTTTGTCTCCGGCATCCAGCACGAAAATATTCACGCTTTTCAGTTTCATCCCGAAAAAAGCCAGAAACAGGGGTTGGCGATGCTGGAGAAGTTTGCCCGCCTGAACTGACCGGACCTCATGAAGACTGACTACGCCCGGGGCCTTACCTATGCGGGGATCACCGCCATGCTGTGGGGCGTGCTTCCCATCCTGATGAAAATCGCCCTTGAGGAATTTTCCGCAGGCAGTATCGTCTGGTTCCGTTTTACCTTCGCGTTTCCAGTCCTGTTCCTGTTCCTGAAATTCCAGAAGAAACAACCGGAATCGATTCTTCTCGCCCCGCCGGGTTTGGCAATCCTGGCCGGCATTTTTCTGGCGGCTAACTATTATTATTTCCTGATGGGTGTGGAGACCAGCAGTCCCTCTAACGCGGGAATTCTGATTCAAACGGCGCCGGTGTTGTTGGTGATCCTGGGCGTGGTGTTGTTCAAGGAACGGTTTGATCGCAAGCAGGGCATCGGGCTGGCCATCGCCGTGGTCGGGTTCATCCTTTTTTTCCGGGACCAGAGTCGCCAATGGGGAGGCGAGGTGTATACGGAAGCCACTTTGTATATCGAGGTCGCCGGGGTGTTGTGGGTGGGCTACATGGTGTTTCAGAAAAAACTGGCGGCGGCGTACGAAGCCCAGCACCTGAACCTTCTGGTGTATGGTACCGCCGCAGTGGTGTTGACTCCCGCCGTGATCTGGACCGATTTCAACAACCTGCATCCCGGCAGTTGGATGTTGATGATTGTTCTGGGATTGAATACCCTGTTGGCCTACGGCTGTCTGGCGGAGGCGGTCAAATATATTCCCCTGTGGCTGCTCAGCGTGGTGATCACGCTCAACCCGTTCATCACCCTGGCGATCATGCATATTTTACCGGTGGTGGCGCCGGGCCTGGTGGCGCCGGAAATGATCGGACCGTGGGGATACGTCGGGGCCTGCACCGCCATTGGCGGCGTGGTGATGGT
>CBDVDB010000156.1:0-5466 GCA_965372625.1 uncultured Nitrospinaceae bacterium | reverse complement strand
CGCTTTTTCCAATGCGTCTCCGGCCCACGGTCGATGATCGGCACCGCCAGCAGAAACAGGATGATCAGCAGGGGCGCGACCACCAGAAACGGCACCCATAAATTTTCGAGGGCGTACAGCCAGACGAACTGCCACGGCGGTTTGGTGACTTCCATTCCCACCACCGGCGGCTCACCCAAAGGCGGGGCGATGGTCAACGCCAGCACGCAGATTAAAAAGAACACACCGGATCCCGCGCGGTTCAAATAAACCAGATGGCGGGTGAACGGTATTTTCTTGTCGGCATCCGGCTGTCCGGGAAGCGGGGAAAGTTTATGATACTTGATGTAAAACAGGTGCAGGCCGATCAGCGGAACCGTGATCAATGGAATCAGGCTGATGTGCCACATGTAGATACGGCTCAGCAGAGGCACGCCTTGCGCGAACTGTTCGGTGGCCGGCAGGCCGAGGATGCCCATGCCCTTAGCCACCCACAGAAAATGCGCGAGGGCCTCGTACGCTTCCTGGTCCCATTTCAGCACCGTGCCGGTAAACATCAGGCCGACCATCAACAACAGCAATCCTACGCCCACGAACCAGTTGATCTCACGCGGGGCCTTGTAGGAACCGGTGAACGCCACCCGGATCATATGCAGGAGCAGGGTGATGGTCAGCACTTCCCCCGACCAGAAATGAATGCCGCGCAGGAACCATCCGAGCCATACCTGATCCACCAGGTAATGCAGGCTGGGGTTGGCGCGGTCGGGATCGGGCACGTAAAACTGTGACAGCAGGAGCCCGCTGAGTACCAGCAGGGTGAACGCTGACAGCGTCATTCCGCCGAGGGAGTATTTGATTGAATTGGAGTGCTCCGGCACCTCGTATTCGAGCACCTCGCATCCGAGCCGTCCCTTAACCGTCTGGATGAGTTCTTTGAGCATAATAGTTTTGGTTTCCCGGTTAAGACCGGAGATTATTCACAGGGGCGTCTGAAAGTCAAAAACCCGAACAACGCAAACGCAAACACGGTCAAAGCCACCGCCCATGCGTATCCTTTTTGGGCAGTGGCGACCCAGGTGTGGCTGGCGACTCCCACAAATTCCATTTCCATCATATCGTGGTCGGCCATTTTGCTTAAATCCATCGGAGTCTCCCCGATATCGAGCGGTCCCTGATCCTCGCCCCACAAGGGTGCGTCTCCTGTCATTCCCTCCACTCCAGCGGATTCGGAGGATTCGTCCATCCCGTAATCCACCGCATCCGATCCCGCTTCTTCCTCACCGAGGGTTTCGAAGTCGAAGGTTTCTTCAGGGAGTTCCGGAAGGCCGGCATCTACTTTTTTTGGTTCTGCGTCATGACCGCCGCCATGAGCCCAGAGCAAACCCGGACCCCCAGCGATCAGAATAGAAATGAGAATAAAGGAAGCCAGGTGTTTCATATCAGGATTGCCCCACAAGTTCCGCGAACGCCGACATGGCGTCATCGGTCGCCCAGTCGCGCGGCCCGATGGCCTTGTGCACGATGATCCCGTGTTTGTTGACGATAAACGTTTCCGGCACGCCGGTGGTTTTGTACACTTTTTTGGCGACGTCGCTATCCGGGTCCAGCAGAACCGGGAAGGTGAGTTGGTACTCGTCCATGAAAGGCTGAATCAGGCTGAGGTCCTTGTCGACGCTGATGGTCAGCATTTCCAGGCCCTGGTCCTTGAACTGATCGTACACCTTTTGCATGGAAGGCATTTCCACCTTGCAGGTGGCGCACCAGGTAGCCCAGAAGTTGATGAACACCACCTTGCCGCGATAATCCCTGATATCAATTTTACCGCCGGAAAGCGACGGCAATTCGAAACCGGGAACGATGAACGTTTCCCCCGGGTATTCCGTCTCGAACGGTTCCAGCGGCACCTTGTTGACCGCCGCAATCAGAAATGCAAACAGCGCGGTGACCAGAACTGCGTAAGGAATAAAAATGTGGGCCGGTTTTTTTTGGATCGCTTGTTCCATAAAAATAATTACAGGTGCCTTTTATAAGGACGATAGAATTTTTTATCCACGGCGACCACAATCTCGTCAAGGCTTTCGCCATCCTGGTACAACTGGTAGGCATAAATCACCTCGTCCATGCACACGTCGCATTTGGACCCGTGCATGCCGGTGAAGCAGGTCAGTAGAGTTTTGTGGCCGTGGTTTTTTTTGCAGTAACAGTAACAGAACAAGCTGTCGATCACCTTGGGAATTTCGGAGGCGTACTGGTAGGCCAATTTTTGTTTCCCCGAAAACAGGGCGGGACTCAATACCGGCCGGTTTTCCAGGAGTTGTCCCATCGCCGGCGCAGGATCGGAGGCGGTGGCGCGTCCCGGTGGTTTGGTATAAACGTACACCCCGCCCAGCACCATCAGTATGACGGCGATGAATGCCGAGATCGTCCCAATCCCTTTTTTTCCTGACGGTTGCCCGCCGGATTTGTTTTTCTTTCTGGATTTCCGTTTTCCCACTTCAATCTCGCTGTTTCAGGTTTACGGGTTCATTATATCTGTTGCCGGGGATGCCATGCAAGGCCTGCTTTGGGTCAGCGTTTGGGCGGATACCAGCGGCTCAGGATGGCGGGGGAGAAACCCATCAGAAATAAAGAGGCAATAGCGGCATTCCTGAAGTTGGTGAATTGCAACCCGTCCGCCAGCCAGCGGCGTGGCGAAGTGTAGGCTTTTTCTTTCAGCAGAACCACCGGCCCTTTTTTTTTCAATCTCCGGTAAAATTCCAGGTCTTCGCAGATCGGTACCGGTAGAAATCCATGAAGGTCCTGAAACACTTGTAGCCGGACGAAAATACCCTGGTCGCCGTAAACCAGGTTCAGGTAACGGGACCGTAAATTCGCCCAGCGGGAAACTCTCTGGAAAGCGGGCAGGGGAGAATCGATCTGAAGGCTGAACGCCCCTCCCAGAGTTTGGCTGTTGGACATGGTTTCGGTCATTTTCCGGTAACCCTGGGGGTTGATATGGCTGTCGGCATGCAGGAACAGGAGCAGATCGCCCCGGGCTTCTCTGGCGGCGGCGTTCATCTGTAACGCCCGGCCGCGCGGGCTTTGGACCACGGTGACCTCGTGCCGGCGGGCGATGGCGACGGTGTCGTCCTCGCTTTGGCCGTCCCCGATAATGATCTCAAACGGGTGGAGCGCTTGCAGCCGGGTCAAGGTTTCGGAGAGAACGGTCGATTCGTTATAGGTTGGGATAATGACCGAAACTTTCATGGGCGGGTTGGTTGGCTCCAAGTGTGTCATATCCGGATGAAGGGAACTCCGCAATTTATGTGAGGTCGGATCATGCGGCGCCAGTAAATCATAAAAACCCCGATAATACAATGGAATGGGGCCGGACGGCGGTTTTTCCAGCCCAGCTTTTCATCCGGAGTTGGAAGCTGTTCAAAACCTTTCTTCTGCAAAGGGTTTTCCGGTTCTGTATTTCGCCGGAAAAATGGTATAAAATTACCTGTCAAATTGGTGATTTAAATATGCTGGCACATTTTATCGATTCCAAACCATTCCAGTGCGGGTACTTCAAGGACCGCAAATCTCTTTTCGAGGAGTATCTTTTAGAGGATATTTCCGAAGTGGAGTTTGAGTACCTGTTGTCCCACGGCCTCCGGCATTTCGGGGAATATTACTTCCGTCCCCGGTGTCTCAACTGTCACGATTGCGTTCCCATCCGTCTCCGGATCGATGAATTTTCCCCGACGCGCAGTCAGAAGCGCTCGTTTTCGACCAGCTCGCAGGTGGAAATCCGCCAGGGCCGCCCTCATTATTCTCATAAAAAGTTCGAGTTGTATCTCAACCACAAAAAGCGTTTTATATCTTTGCAGGATGATGTGGAGGACGAGGAGAATTTTCGATTGTCCTTTTACGCCAAAACCCCGTTCGGAATGGAGTTCGAGTATTACCTGGACGGCAAACTGGTCGGCGTCGCCCTGGCGGACGTCACGCGTAAAACCTTCTCAGCCATTTACACCTTTTACACAACCGAGGTTTCGCAGTTAAGCCTGGGCACCTACAGTATCCTCAAGCAGATTCAATTCTGCAAGGACCGGGGCATTTCCTATTTTTACATGGGGTATTTTATCGCGAAGAACAAATCGCTTTCCTACAAGGCCAACTTCCGGCCGAACGAAGTCTATATCAACCACGAGTGGCGGCCGTTTCGCAACCCGGCGGGGGATACGCTGATTCCGGAGGACCGTTTGGAGTGGGTCAACTCCGACACCCTCGTCAAAGCCTCCTCCACCCGCGAATTTTAGAGACCCTTCGCGCCTTTATTTCATGCCCTTTTTCCGCCGTTCAATCGCTGTTTCCGTGATCATTTTCGCAATCTTTTCACGGCCATGGTTAATAGCGACCTCTATAGGTTTATCGCCTTTGGAATTTTGGAGGTCCAGATTGGCGCCCTCATTGAGCAACAGGCTGACTACCGCGGTATGTCCCTTTGCTATCGCCAGGTGCAACAGGGACCCTTCTTCCGGGAGTACCTGATTGATATCTTCTCCATAGCTGATGAGCAACTTCATCACCAGGTCGTTGCCTTGGTAGGTGGCGTAATAAATGGGAGTTTTTCCCGTGCTATCCTTGCGGTAAGGGTCGGCTTTGTGATCGAGGAGCAACTGGGCGATAACGGTATAATCTTTTTCCGCCGCAATATGAATAGGTGTTCTGGAAGCCTTGGGTTGGCCATGGACGTTGGCGCCTTTTTCCAGAAGCACCTTAACCACATTCCTGTGACCCATCCAGACAGCAACAAACAAAGGTGAGGCTCCCTGGGGAGGGTTGATATCCGCCCCTTTCTTGATCAACAGTTTCACTAGTTCCGGATGGTTGTGCAAACAGGCCAGATAAATCGGGGTCTGGTGCTTCTCGTCCTTGGCATCCACGATGGCCTGGTTTAAAAGGATAATCAGGGCGGCATCGGTTTTTCCACTGAGGGCCGTATAATGCAGGGCGCTCAGGTTGGCATTATCCCGGAGGTCGACATCGGCCCCCTTGTCGAGCAGAAAGTCGACTATCGGGGCTTTGCCTTCATGAGCCGCGATGTGCAGGGGCGTCTGGCCCTTTTTATTTTTGGCATTTACATTCGCCTCTCTGCCAATAAGGATTTCCGCCACGACTTCGTACCCTTCCCGGGCGGCATGGTGCAGAGGGGTATTGCCCTCCGGGTCCATTTCATTAACGTCAGCCCCTTTGCTCAGGTGTTTGCGCACCTCCTCGATACTTTCGTTCTTCACCGCCTGGGTGAGGGAAGAGGAGGCGCAGGCGGAAGCAAAAAATACAAAAAGGGTCAGAAAGACCAAACCGGAATGGCTCAAAGTGGGTTTATACATGGCTCGAGAGGCTCCTTGGTTAATGGGTGTAATGTATTAAACTATCGAATTGCGGCGGAGTTGTCAATCAAGGTGCTGAATATAGAGGGATTACATGGCCCGGGTTCATCCCCTGATGAGCTTCCGA
>CBDVDB010000155.1:0-5466 GCA_965372625.1 uncultured Nitrospinaceae bacterium | reverse complement strand
CATTCTTGAAAAAGGGGAGCATTGGACCCAGGTAGACCTGGGCGGTAAAAAGGGTTGGATTGCCACCCGCCTGCTGGCCACATCCATTGAATGACGGTTTTAACCGTTACTGAGTCAAGCCAGCCTTGGCCTGCAGGAAGGCTTTTTTCATTTCATCGTACTGATGCGTCACGGGGAATTGAGGAAACTCCTCAGTGATGCTCTCCGGCGGGCGGAAGAAGATTCCCGCATCCGCTTCTTGCAACATCCCGGTATCGTTATAGGAATCCCCCGCGGCCACCACTTGGAAGTTTAAATTTTTTAAAGCCGCCACTGCCTTGGTTTTGCCGTCGGCCTGCCGCAGGCGATAATCAGCGATGCGTCCCTCGCTATCAACGACCAGTTCATTGCAGAACAAAGTGGGATAATCCAACTGCGCCATCAGGGGGCCTGCGAACTGGTAAAAGGTGTCCGATAGAATAATCACCTGGAATTCGGATTTCAGCCATCCCAGAAAATCATACGCCCCGTCCAGCGGTTTGATTTCCTTAATGACCTTCTGAATATCCGCCAGCTTGAGATTATTTTGATCAAGAATTTTAAGCCGGCCGCGCATCAGTTCATCGTAATCCGGAATGTCCCGGGTGGTCAGCCGAAGCTTTTCTATTCCCGTTTGTTCCGCGAATGCAATCCAGATTTCGGGAACCAGCACTCCTTCCAAATCCAAACAGGCCAGCATCGCATCATTCCTTGCTTCAAGGTTAATATTCAGGGAGGCCTATTATAGGAAACGGGGGAGCAAACTCAAGGGGAATTCGTGAACGCATCAGGTCGACGGTTGGCCTCTTTTTTCGCGGATGAGTTTGTGGATGAATTTCAACTCTTCATTTTTCATCAGCCAGGAGGCGCAGGTGTAAATCAACACGCCCAGGATGATTTCTCCAAAGAGGATAAATATACGCTGAATCAGGGGTGCCTGCGGGTCGAACCACCACTCGTTGGCCGTGTAAACTCCCAATCCCATGAGAGCGGAGGCGATGGTTAATTGAATCAGCGAAGTTACAATTTGTCGTCCCCCCATGCGGCCCAACCGTTTTCTCATAAGAAACACCAAAGCCCCGGCATTGAAAATGGAAGCGAGGGATGTGGCCAGCGCGATGCCGCCATGCCGGAGGGGTCCCATCAGGAGAATTGCGAGAGCCACATTGAGCAACATGGCATAGATTCCGATTTTCATCGGAGTCTTGGTGTCCTGAAACGAATAGAACGCCGAGACCATCACCCGGCTTCCGGCAAACGCGCATAATCCCACGGAATAATAAATCAGGGCGAGGCTGGTTTCTTCGGAAGTGATCCGTAAAAACTCGCCGCGCTCCCACAGGGTATTAATGATCGGGAAACTCAGAATGATCAGGCCCACCGATGCGGGTACGGTGACAAACAGAATAAGCCGGACTCCGAACGCAAGGGTTTCGCGCAGTTCCTTAATTTCCTTCCGTGCGGCCTGTCCGGTCAACATGGGGAGAAGGGCCACTCCCAATGCCACGCCGAAAACACCGAGCGGCAGTTGCACCAGCCGGTTGGCGTAATACAGGTACGAAACGGAACCCCCCGCCAGCAGGGAAGCCAACAGCGTGTCCACCAGCAGGTTGATCTCATAAACGCCGAAACCCAGGATGGCGGGACCTAGAAGTTTGCCCACTTTGATGATGCCGGGATGCCGCCAGTTGAAGTGCGACGACAGTTTCAATCCTCTGCGCAAAGTGGTCGGAAACTGCACCAGAAACTGCAAGACTCCACCGACCAGCACCCCGATGGCCAGCCCCATGATCGGTTGCTCCAGGTAGGGAGACAATATCAGTGCGCCCAGGACCATTGAGACGTTGACCAGAATCGGCGCCGCGGCTGACAGGGTAAAGACGCCATGCGTATTCAAAATACCCATGCAGAACGCGCTCATCCCCACCAGGATCAGGTAAGGCCCCATCCACCGTGTCAAGGTCACCGTCAGTTCAAACTTGTCGGGCTCATCCATAAAACCCGGGGCAAAGACCATGATCAGGAAAGGCGCGAAGACGACAATCGCGAATGAAGTGATGACCAGCACGGTAAACTGGATATTGAACAGGTTGGAAGCGAAGTTTTGAGTTTCCTCTTCGCTTTTGGTATTCAGGTATTCGCTGTAGACCGGGATCATGGCGGCGCTGACCGCGCCTTCGCCCAGGATGCGCCGTTGAATGTTGGGAATGCGAAACGCGACGAAAAAAGCGTCCGCCGAAGCCGAGGCGCCGAACGTCATCGCCAGCACCAGATCGCGGACGAAACCGAACAGACGGGAGATCATCGTCATCGAACCCACAGCGCCTGCCGCCATGCTTACTTTTTTATTGTTGTCCATGCGTGAAGAAAAAGAATTAAGAGGTCCGGTTGGCGTCGGGCTGGAAATGCGCGCCGGTTAGAAAATGGTCTCAACAGGTTCGTGAGGAAATAGAGAATTAAAAACCTGCGCAAGAAGTATAGCAAATTAGATGAAGAGGTAGAAAACTATATATCCTGGATGAAGCGGGTGGCGTAGGAGCGGATGTGTTTACCGTTCAAGACGTGAAATCGCCGGACTTTTTCGATGGTCTGAACGGAAAACCGTTTGAGGGGAATATGAATGATCCGCTTTTTGTATTGCCGGGCCATGCGCCGCCAGGTGGCTTTGGGCGGGCCGGGGGAGACGACGGTGACATGCTTTTCGCGGGAATGCAGAAACGCCGCCTCCAGCAGTTTCTCCTCCAGCGTTTTGCCCATGAAGATACGCGGGTCCTCCCAGATGTTGGGGATCGACCGGGGCGGATAAATCATCATGCAACCGCCATAGGTGGCCTGGCCAATGCCGGGACCGATAACGTCATCCATATAATTGGTGGCGAAAAAGCACAGGGTGGATTCGTCCTTGTGCTCCGCGTACCAGGTTTGCCGCCAGGTGTACCGTTCCGGTTGGGGTTCCATTTCAAACAGCATGACCACCACCTCAATGGTGCCGCGCGAGGGGGGAATCTCTTTAACATAGATATCTCCCGTATGCCAGTTGCGGAGTGTGTCCCGAATATCAATGCCATCTTTGACGGAGGTGGTGAACTTTTCGGTGCGGGCCAGATCGTGGGACAACAGCAGTTTGCTCTGCTCGCGGATATGGGTGTTCAGGCTTTCGATCTTTTCATCTTCCGGGGGCCAGGAACATTGACCGTAAGGGTTCCAGGTATATTTCCATTGTTCCTGCTGGAACGCATCCGGATCGGGCTTGAGATCAAGTGACCTCCAGATAAATTGGGTTTCATTCAGGCGGTTTCTCATATTCATCACCTGATCGTCGTCCAGAACTGCTTTATCGATGCCCAGCGCCAGAGTGTCCATTCCCCGCTCTTCTTTCTGAAAGGGATAATCGCGGGCCGCATCCATCAAAGCAATGGCATAGGCGTCCCCGCCGATCTGCTTGGCGGATACCACCAGCGTGTAAAGATCGGGGGTGAGGCGGCGTTCCATGAGGGTCAGGTTGCGCACGTATTGCAGATAAATCTGAAACGCCTGCGACGTCAGGTTGTGATAACGGATTTTATGTTTGTTGAGAAAATTTTCACGCGCCTTCAACATGATCTCTTTAACCCCATCGATGGCGACATCACGATCCGATTTCAACTCCTGCCGGTTTTTCTCGTACAGGTAAGTGATGTAGGGAAACTCGCTCAGGGCGAAAAACAGGGTGTTAGGCTCCAACCCGTACAATTGGGGAGTACCCTCCGCCCGCTCGGGTTTCGGATATTCGGATCGCTCGTCATACGCCAGCTTGATCCACGGCCAGTCCAGAACGGAACAGACCAGAACCACCTTGGAATAATCCATTTCCAGTTGATGCAACTGGTAAGCCATCCAGCGGGCCCGCTGATCGTGCTGGCTGTTGGCCGGTGGTTTCTCGATGAACGGCAAAAGGGCGGCGGCAAACTTTTCCAGGGACAGGCCGTGCAGCGCGAACGCGTCCGGAAAATCCATGTGGCGCGTTTCATAGTGCGGCACGCTGAGGTCGATGAATATGCGCGGGATGCCTTCCTGCTGGGCGATGCGTAACGCCATGATGACGGGTTGCACGGGATCGATGGGAACGTAACTTAAAGTACCCTCCGACTCTTCCAGTGCGCTGATGGAAATATAGGGGAGTTTCTGAAGGCCCTGCTCGATAGTGGTTTGAAATTCCGGCGGCAGGCAGACCGCCAGGCAATTGCATCCGGAGGACAAAATTCTCTGGCGGATTTCACGCGTGAAGTTACCACTGCCGTGGATTACGGGAAGCAGTTGAACTTTTTCACTGAGTTCGAAGATGTGCGCCATCGAAAAATTCCGGAATAGGGGACTTAGCGGTCGGAATCCGGGTGCAGGGGGCTGTCCTCGTCAAAGAAAAAGTCTCCCATACCCAGCGGTAAATTTTCAGAGCCCAGCGCCCGCCGTTTTTGTTCGGCCAACTCGTCCAGGTTCAAAGCTTCCTCGCCCAGCACTTTTTCCACCGCCTCCCGCCAGACGTCATCCCTGGAGAGAGGGTGATCCTGGTCCTGGCTCAACCGCTTGAAGGCGTACTGCAGAATATGCATTCCATCGCGAGGAGAAAAATCCAGATCCAGCTGATGCGCCCGTTGCAAAAACTCGACCGTCATGTTCAGCAAATCCTCTTCGGCGAAGGGCAGGTGATATTTCAATATAGAAAGCTCGTCCTCATGCGATGGCATTTTCAATTGCAGGGTGGGTTGCAGACGCGACAGAATGTAGTCCGGTATCTCGAAGGTCGATTCGTCGCTGTTCATGGTGACGGCGGAGCGGAATTCTTTATGTGCGTGAATCTGGATTCCGGCGATGATCGATTCAACATAGCGTCGATGGTCCAGCAACGGGGCCAGCGAGGCCCAGCTTTTTTCGTTCATCCGGTTGCCTTCGTCGAGAATGCAGATGCCGCCCTGGATCATGGCGGTCACTAAGGGTGACGCGTGATAGGAAATGGTTCCTGCCTCGGACAGCACCGGGGTGATCAGTAAATCCTCCGGCCGGGTGTCGGCGGTGCATTGAAAAATATACAGAGGTTGATTGCGGGTGCGGGCGCCGACCATCGCCAGAGTGGTTTTGCCGATGCCGGGCATGCCGATAATCCGGGGGGACAAGGGTTGGTCCTTTTCCGCCACCACCAACCAGCAGGCTAGAATCTGTTTCAGGATTTCCCTCTGGCCGATCCAGGTGACCTCACTGATATCCGGCTGACTGAGCGTCAACTGCACCCCGCCGATGGTCACCTTCTGATTATGAATATCACTTCCCTTGACGTCGTCTTTCATGAATGGTCTCTCCACAGGTTTTATTCAGCATACTTTAAAGTTAAAAACGGTGTCAAGGAAGAAGGGGGGGGAAGGCGGCAAATGTTCCAGCTGCTTAATGAGTGAATTGGCCGGATTGTTTGAGCCG
>CBDVDB010000154.1:0-5479 GCA_965372625.1 uncultured Nitrospinaceae bacterium | reverse complement strand
CCGACGCCGAGGGTGAGCACGAGGCCGACGCTGTACACGCCTTGATGGTCCGCCACCATCAGGCTTCCGAACCCGATCATGGTGGTGAGCGAGGTGAGTACCACCGCCTGCCCGGTGCTTTTCGAGATGACGTTCTTGCCGCACTCCGGCACCTCACGGTTGCGATGCATGATGTGTACGCCATCGACCACGCCGATGCCGAGGATCAAAGGAAGGATCACCAGATTGGCCAGATTGAACTGAATGCCGGTCAGTTGCATGAGGCCCAGAGTCATCACCGCTCCCGCCAGTGTGGGAATCATCACCAGAAGAGTGGTTCGGAGATTTCGGAGCGTCAACATCATGTAAAGCAGGATGGCTCCCAGCGCGTACAACCCGGCGTGGATGTAGCCGTCGATCATCAGCCGGCTCGATTCGAACATGTGCACCGCGTTGCCGGTGACGTTGGGATCGATCCTCCGCATGTCTCCCAGAAATTGTTCCATCTCCTCGCGTTCCCAGATGTTGATGCTGGGATACACCAGCAATAGAAATTTGCCATCGGCGCTGACGAACCGGTCTTTCAGGCCCTGCGGGATGTCCTTCAGGTTCACGGGAGTGGGATGCACCGAGCGTTTGAGGTCGGCGATTTTGTTCCGGTAATCGGCGAACAGAGCCTGCGAAAATACCATTAAGCGCTGCGTGGCGGATTCCGGGTCGGTTTTCTTGAGCGCTTCGTCCAATTGCCGCGCGTGGCGGGAGGCTTCGTAAACGTCATCCTGCTCTCCCTCCTGTTCCTTTTTGCGGAGCTTGAACCGGATTTTTTTCATGGTGGTTTTGATGGCCCGCAGGGAAAACGATTCATCCTGCAGCGCCACCTCCATGGGATCGATGAGGGGAGCGAGGGCTTTCACTTTCTTAATGCGGGCTTCCTGATCCTCCGGCAGGGCCGCCAGCAGACTTTCCACTTTACCGACGGACGGCATGGCTTTAAGCGTGCGGAGTTTTTCCCTGGCGTCCTCTAAATCATCCGCCACCAGAGCGGCGTTCCAGGAAGCGCGTTTGGCGTTTTCGATAATCTTCATTTCGTAACGCACGGCTTCAGTCCCCTGAGCCTGCATGTTGAGCAGGTTGTAATCGAAATACAGATCGCGGGAAAGATAACCGCACCCCAGCAACAGAGCCAGCGAGGCGAGGATGATGAGATTATAGTGCGAGTACAGTTTTTCGAACCACACGTCGCGTGTTTCAACCCGTTTCGGCTGGGTGTACACCGGTTTCCGCCAGCGCTCCTCAATGCTGATCAAGGCCGGCAGCAACACCAGCATACCGATGAGACACAGCACGATTCCGCCGGCGGCGATGATTCCGAGTTCGACAATCCCGACAAAATCGGTAAACACCATGGCTCCGAACGCGATGGCGGTGGTCACCGCTCCCGCCAGGTTGCCCCGCCCGGTTTGTTGCAGGGTGTTGCGCATGGCGATGCGGGACTCGTGTCCCATCCGCCGCTCTTCACGGTAACGGCAGAGAATATGGATTCCAAAATCAATGCCCAGGCCGATCAGGATGGTGGTGAACACGACGGAAAGGATATTGAGATGGCCGACGACCAGCGTGGTGTAACCCAGCGCCCAGGATATCGAAACGATCAGGGTGAACACCGCCAACAGCGGTTCGGTGACGCGCCGGTAAAAAAGAATAAACAGCAGGGCGACACCGGTCAGGGCGTACCGGGAGGCTTTTTTTACGTCGGAGTGAGTGGTGAACATTTCATCCGACGCAATCACTTCGCCGCCGGTCATGCCCACTTGGATTTGCGGAAAACCGGGAATCAGATCGGCGATAACGGCCCGGATGCTATCGATCGCATCCTTGGACCCGGCGAAATCGCCCTCGGTTTCTTTGGGATCGAGCAGGATGAACAGCAAACGTTCGTCATCGGAAACCAGGTACCCGGCTTGTTCGAGCGGCCGGTCCTTTTCCGCCAGGAAGGTTCCCCACGGCGAACGGTAGACTGCGTCGCCTGCCAGGTGCCGGGTCATTTGCCCGAGCAGGGAGATCAGCAACCCGAGGTCGGCCGATTCGTCCGGACCTTCCTCCTCCTCTTCCCCGGTGCCGAGAAGATCGGCCAGCAGGGTGTCGACCACGCCCGCGCTGATTTCGCGGTTGAGGCTGCTCAGCAGGGAATTGAGGCCGGGTGAGGCATTCACCTGCTCCAGAAATTCCTGATGCGACCCCAGCTTGTCCGTCAACTGCTGCAAGGCGGCCGGTTCGAGGAACAACAGGGATTTGTTTTTGAAGTAATCCGTATCGACTTTGTAATAAATTTCGGAGGATGTTTCCGGCCGGTTTTTCAACCGCGCCACCAGCTGGTCCGCAAACCGGCTCATGGCCTCGGGGGGGTCGCCTTCGACCACCACAATCATGCCGTCAAAATCCGTGAAGCGTTCCCGGTATTGCTGGTACAACACATGGAACTGCATGTCCTGGGAAATCAGGTCCTGGCGGCTGGTATTGAACTTAAGGTGAGCGGCGGTGAACCACAAACTGAGCACCGCCAGCAGGAGAGAAACCGACAGCACCCACCACGGGTGGTAATAGGCCAGGGCCTCAAACGCGGAAAACAGCCTGTCCAGAGGCCCGGATTTGGGTGGGGGTGGGGTTTCGACTGACCGAGCGGATGGGTCCATAAAATCCAAAAAAACGAATCAAACTCCCATGAGGAAACTGTAAGGAAAGTATTTTACAAAAAAAATAGTATAGCAGGTCAGGCCCGGACGCGGAGGATTATTGCCGGGCGATGAGGCCGTATCGATTAAAAACTGAAACCCAGGCTGATGATGTGGGCGTTGATTCCAATGTTGGGACTTTTGATGTTAGCGTTGGACAAATGCCAGAAGCGGTAATGGATGTTCAATGAGGTTCCGTTGGCGAAGAAATATTCGATCCCGCCGCCGGCCTGCAAAATAAATTCGAACGCGGTCGAGATTTCCCTGGCCTCCTGGTACCAGTCGCCCCAGGACCCCCCCACGCCGGCAAACAGGAAAGGCGCCCAGGCTCTCCCTGGATTGAGAAACTTATATTCCAGTTGCAAGGGAACGAGGCCGATAACGAAAGTCGGGGCATCGTCTATAGGTTGGTTGTTGCGCGTGGGGTTTCTGACGGTAATCGCCGCTCCCACCTCGACCACCCAATACAAAGCGCCCCGGTAAATGGACGATCCCATGAGGCCGGTCAGGTTGTATTTGAAGTTGGGGAAAAAATAAGCAAATCTTAATTTGGTCCTCTCAATGGAAGGCAAACCTATTGGCGGCAGGGTGAAGCTAAACCCGTATCCCAAAGTCAGTCCAAATGTATACTGGTTTTTGGCGAAACGATTCTCGAAATCAGAAAAAGCAGCGCTTCCCGCCAGCGAAGAATCCTCCGTTTCGGAAACCGCCTGCGCCACTTGCCTTTCCCCGGCCAAGGCCCAAGAGGGGAAATTTTCCCTGGTTTCGGAAGAAAAAAACTCAGCAAATGCATTTTCCGAAACCCACAAAATCAACACCAGCGCCACCATCACAGTGCGACAAGATTTTTTCATCAGTGAACCACCTTCTCCTATTCACAAAAATAGCCGAAATTATATCATATACCTTTCAGACACTATTCCGGGGGAGACCGACACGCGATGAGCCAAGTTTTGATTTCCGGCATCCCCGGCAAACTGGATTCTGCCCGAGGGTTTTCCCCGGAATATCTTGTATTTTAAGTGTTTATCTTCCGCCGGAGGCCATTCCCCCCGCCCCGCCATTTGTACTCTCTAAGGGAGAATGTTAACATTCCCGGAGTTTTCCCCTCCGGCTGTTCAAACCCCGGGGATTTTTAAAAACTGAAAAGTAAGAACCGTTCCCGCTGCCAGAGCATCTAAACCCTGATTGAATTTTTCTATTTGAGCAGGTCCATCAGGCACTGGACGCAGAACGCTATTCAAAGGGATCTGGCGAACCATGCCTACTCAGGAAGAAAAAGCGCTGGACGAAATGCTGGTCCGGGATATGAAAGCCGGACAGATGGAAGCGTTCGATAAGATTTTCGAACTCTACCAGCGTAAAATTTACGCCCTGTCGTTCAACATGACGCGTAACCAGATGGATGCGCAGGATGTAACCCAGGAAGTTCTGCTGACGATATTCAGGAAGATCGGCACGTTTCAGGGAAAATCGGCATTCTCCAGTTGGGTGTACCGCATCACTCTGAATGCGACGTACATGAAGTTGCGCAGTAAGAAAAAGGAGCAATATGTATCGCTGGACGAAAGCCTGCCCAATTTCAACCATGCCGGGTTCCAGAACGACAAAGTTTCAGATTGGTCGAAAAGTACGGATTCATTACTGTTTTCCAACGAAACCAAGGGAGTGATTGAGAAAGCCGTGGCGCTGCTTCCCGAAAAGGAAAAGGTAGTTTTCATTTTGAGAGATGTCGAGGGGTTGTCTACGGAAAAAGTGGGGGATATTCTGGACTTGACCGTGCCTGCGGTTAAATCCCGGTTGCATCGGGCGCGTCTTTTTCTCAGGAAAAAGCTGTCTAATTATTTTGATGAATATCAAACACGGAGCGAGAAAAAATGACTTGCTGTAAAGAGTGTATTGAACTGTTGGGCGATTATTTCGACGGCTCCCTGGATTCCGATACATCGGCCTCTCTGGAAGAGCATTTCAAGGATTGCCCCCCTTGTGTCTCCTTTCTGGAAACCTACCGCAAGACCTCGCATCTGTGCAAAAAAACCCTTTCCGAGGTGGAAGTCCCCGAACCCGTAAAGATCAAACTCCGGGAATTCGTAAAAACCCGTATCCAAAGCCTTTGAAATCAGACCTTCTAAGTATTTCCACGGATTCCCTGAAAAAGGGTTTTGAACTGCAACATTGACAAATATTTTATTTATTGCTTAACTATAGAAAACCCAAGGGTTTTCCTGTATACCGGGGAATCGGGGTGATGAACGCCCCTCCCATCTGGCAAAGGAATGTTTCATGGTTGAAATGAAAGTGGAAGGCTTAACGCTGGACCCCTTAACCAATATGCCCATCATTATCCTCAAGGATCTGGAGGGCAACCGGGCGTTGCCGATCTGGGTCGGGTTTTTTGAGGCCAATGCCATCGCTTTGGAAATCGAGAAAATAGCCACCCCCCGGCCGATGACCCATGACCTGATGAAAAATCTTATTTCCGACATGAAAGCGGAGATCAAGCATATCCTGGTCAGCGAACTGAAAGACAATACCTTTTACGCGGTCATTAACATGATGTCCGGCGGAACCACTCTGAAAATCGATTCCCGCCCGAGCGATGCCATCGCCCTGGCTCTGCGCGTCAAGGCTCCGATTTATGTCAATGAAGCCGTAATCGAAGCGGCTAAAAGTCTGGACCTCCCCGATACCTCCAAAGCCAACACGGAGGACAAGGACCAGTGGAAAAAATGGCTGGATAACATTAAACCGCAGGATTTCGGCAACCT
>CBDVDB010000153.1:0-5495 GCA_965372625.1 uncultured Nitrospinaceae bacterium | reverse complement strand
GACTCCAGGAAACCTGAAGTCGGCCTCCAAGCCACAGGATGAACGGCTGTCGATGCGATAATTGAAAATAATTGTTGATCGACAGCACTAAAATGTTTATAAGGGGCCTCTTTATATAGGGGCCCCTTTTCTTTTGTTGGACATTTTTGTGCGGATTTGTGCTAGAATCCGTGGCTCCGAATTCTAATAAGCTCATGCATCTCAGTCAGTTGAGTTAATTCGTTTAATTCTTGATTAAAGGAGAAGACAGGAATGATTAGAAAAACCTTAGTTGGATTATTGGTAATCAGTGTGGCCCTGGTATTGGGTTCCTCGGCTTTTGCGAAAAAAGCCAAGTATGAAGAAGGCGCCGTCAGCGGTGGTGGTTCCATCAGCGGTTCGGTTTCCCTTAAAGGAAATCCTCCGCCTCCCATCATGGAAGACTTGAATAAAGGTAAAAATTCCGAATTTTGCGTGACTCATCCGAATACCCAAAAAGGCGGAATTCGCCCCCGGGTAAAAGTCGTTGCCAAAGGCGGCAAGCTGAGTGGTACGGTCGTGTTTATTGAGAAAATCACCAAGGGTAAAGCCTGGAATTGGCAAAAGGTAAACTTTGATTTCACAACCTGTGATGTTTTCCCCAAAATAAGTGTAATCAGAAAGGCAACCAAGGCAGAGAAAAAGACCGGTGGCGTGGTGACCATCACCAATAATGATCTCGAAATCCTGCACAATCCGCATGGTTATTCGGTAGCCGGAGCCAACCGCAAAACCCTGTTCAACAAGCCTCTGCCCAGCAAAGGCGATGTGGCTGACGTGAGCAAGAATATCGCGCGGTTCAAACAGAAAAAAGACAAGCATTTCTTCCTGCAGTGCGATCAGCACAATTTCATGGAAGCTGATGCCCGCATCGTATGGAACCCCTACTTTGCCGTAACCGGAGTTGATGGTTCTTTTAAGATTGGTGATATCCCCGCCGGTAAATACAAGGTAACCGCCTGGCATCCCTATGTCGGTGAAGTGAGCAAGGAAGTAACGGTAGGCGGCGGCGCAGATGCCAAACAGAACTTTACGCTAACCGCCAAGTAGTTTTTTAAAGAAGATATGTAAGAAGCTTTTAAGGCGCCGGGACGTACTGTTCCGGCGCTTTTTTTTGGAGGTTATTGTTGGTTTTTAAGTTTGTCTTTGATGGCGAGGACTTGCTTGATGTGATCGTTTTCGGCCTGTTCGAGAAGTAACAGGGCGGTTTTGGCTTCCAGGTTATCGCAATAATCTCCCAGAAGAGAATAAAATTCGGCCGAGACCATTTCCGCTTCGACGGCAAAATCGACGGCCTTTTGAAGACTTTCAAACTTGCAGGTGTCATCGATGATTTCTTCCAACTGGGGGAAGATATCCGTTTTAAAGTGCTCATCAATGAAATCGTGAAGTTCTTTCTTGTCTTCCCAGCCGTAGGGTTGGTTTCCCTTTAATTCCAGCATCGTTTTGAAAATTTTCTCATGCTGGATTTCCTCTTTGTGCATAGCCTGTAGAAAAGATTTTATGGCGGGATCTTCAACCTGCTGGCTCAGGGAGTTATAAAAGAATTGGCCCTCCCGCTCCATTTTAATGGAAAGTTCGAGGATTTCCTTGTCGGTGATTATTTTTTGGTCACTCGCGCTCATAATATCCTTATAATACGGTTAGTCTAATTTAGGTATATTAAGATGTTATTTAGTTCCCAGGGGATTCAAAAAAAGCCGCAGGATAAATATCCTGAGCTCCAAGTAATTCTACATATATATTGTAATTTTGGAAGCCCTATTTTATTGTCCTTTAGGAAGAAATGGCTTATATTGAGACTCATTCCTAAAAATGCCGTGAATTATCTTTGTATAGATACATAAATTCGGTTATTATTCTACTTTCTTGGTTATTAAATTCGGAAGCCCTGAAACATTTTGAAATTAGATAGATTATAGTGTTTCAGGATACATTGGCAACCACTACTGCGGCTTCTCAAAATTGGATACTCTCGACAAAATTGAGCGGAACTTTGTTGAAGGAGCATATGCCCCTGAAATCAAGGAATATCTGCTCCCGCATGTGGATCTGATATTTCGTTGTGCCTGCCGTCTGACCCGCAAACCCCATGATGCTGAAGACCTGACCCAGGAAGCCTTCTACTTTGCCATAAAGAACTTTTCCCAGCTGAAAGACCGGGAGAAGGCCAAAAACTGGTTGTTTTCAATATTGAGGAATCTTTTTCTCAAGGATTTGGAGAAAAACAAGAAGAGAATAGACATAGAATTTGATTCGGTCAGTAATACTATCAGCGGGATTTCTAATATTGAAGAAGAGCATTTAAAGATTGAGGTGGCTCGCAACCTCCGTACGGTTTTGGATAAGTTGGACGACCGGTTGAAAGCACCCATCGAGTTGTTCTATTACGAAAGATTGTCTTACAAGGAAATCGCCCAATCCCTGAAGCTCCCCATTGGGACCGTTATGTCCCGTATTGCCCGCGGGAAAGTTTATATTCGCCGGGAATTGAACCGCACCGGCAACGGGAAACTCTGATTCCCCCTTGCACTCCTGAAAATTTCCTCCCACTCCCGAAAATATTGGGAATTCTCCCTTAAAAAGTTTACCCAGGCTATTTAAAAAATTTCAAAAAAGCTGATTTTTTGGGGAATAAATCCAGAAATATAGGGTCTATAACCACAATGGCCAAGCTCCGCAGGGAGGGCTTTGCGTAACTCTTTATAGAATAATGGGTTATCAGCTTTTAACCCTTTCTTTAAAGACCACCCGTTGGATTCCAATTTCCAGGTTTTTATTGGGGATTTTTGTAAGTTTTTGATTTTATTATAGTTAATGTATGAGAGGAGAACCTGTATGCAAAATCAGTTAAGTGCATTCACTCGAAAAGAGATGACTGGGTTCGTGGTCGGCATGATCTTTTTGCTGACCCTGTGCCTCGGGATGTCCCAGGCATTTGCCGCGGCCCATCCTGAAGGTCATCAGAATTCGGCGTCGGATCGTCCTTTGTGGTTGGACAAACTGGAAAACCAGATCAACTACGAAGAGATGATGGAAGGCAGGGAAGGCAATCAGGAACGTCTGAACAAGACGTTCTCAAGCCTGATGGACCGTCTTAAAGGGAAATTGATGGAGCATGCCACCCCGGCCTCATCCGGTGGCGTATTTCACAATTCATGGGCAGGCCATCAGCTCCAGCAGGGATATCTGCTGGGACCGACGGAAGCGGCCAATCAGGTCTTCAAAGGCGCGCACTGTCCCGCTGGCGTTCCCACCAAGACCTTTGATGTTGCCGCCATCAACGTGGAGATTACGCTCAATCAGTGGGGCGATTATTTCCCCGGCTACATGTACGTTCTTTCCAAGGATATCTCCAAGGTGAGGGGCGAAGAGAAAAGAAACAAGAAAGCCCGGGAAGATGAGCTGGACCCCGGTGCGGTGTCCACCGGTATTCAGGGTGACGCCATTTCTCCCCTGACCATTCGTGCCAACCAGGGCGATTGTGTCCGGGTTAATTTCAGCAACCAGCTGGAAGATGAGGATGCGGGATTCCAGATCAACGGGTCCGCCATGATCATCAGCTCCACCGGTGCTCCCAATACGGCAGCTATGAAGGGTTCCATAATTAAATCCGGCGAAAGTCAGACTTACGAGTGGTTCATTCCGATTGATGAACAGGAAGGAACCCATCTCGTCACCAGTCATGCCGGCCGTGATCCTCAGGCTCTGGGCCTGATGGGCGCGTTTATTGTTGAACCGCGTGGATCGACCTATCTGGACCCGTGGACCGGCGGTCCGCTCGAAAACGGTTGGATGGCGATGATCGCCAATGACAACCGCAAGGACTTCCGTGAATTTGTTCTGTTTTATCATGAGGTCGGCGACGAATCTTTCCGCCCGCTCAACCGTCATGGTGAAATGATTCCCCAGCGCGATCCGCTGACGGACGCTTACCGTCCTTCCGCCCGCGCTATGAACTATCGTTCCGAGCCGTTCGGGATCAACAACCTCGCGGTTCAGGAAAAAATGTTCCATTACGAGGATGAATCTCTGTCCTATAGTTCGTATACCTTCGGAGATGTACCGACCACGATCCCCCGATCCTACATGGGCGATCCGGTTAAATTCCGCCTGGTTCACGGCGGAGGCGAAGTGTTCCATTCCCATCATCCGCATGGCGGGTCCATTCGCTGGACGCGTTCTCCCAAGCGGGAGCCGGGAATCGAAAACCTGATTACCGCGGCGTATGACGGTCCGGTGAAGTATCCGGTTGTCCGGACGACCACCGACCGTGTTGACGTTGAAGTAATCGGCCCATCCGAAGTTCTGGACCTGGAAACCGAGTGTGGTTCCGGTCTGTGTCAGAAGCTGGCGGGTGACTTTTTGTTCCATTGCCATGTGGCCCATCATTATGTCGCGGGCATGTGGGGTTACTGGCGCGTGTACAACACGCTGCAGTACGGGAACTATCCGTTGGGCAGTACCGATATCATGCGTCCGTTGCAGGAGCTTCCCGACCGGAAGGGATACATTCCCAAAGGCGTGAGCTCCGACAAACTGGTCGGCAAAACCATGAACTGGTACGGCAAGAAGTTCAAGGTTGTCGGCAAGGGTAACAGCAACTGGAACAAAACTGTTCCGATTGTAAATATCAAATCATGGGTGAAGTACATGTTGCCGCCGCAAGGCCGGCCGGGTCATACGTCCGACGAGAAAGGGCAGATCCTTTCCTATGACGGCACGGTCTGGGATTATGTCTGGAAGGGCAATAAGGCGCTGTCCGAGAAGGAGCCGACCTATGCGTTGGCGAAGTACACGTCGCCGCGTCCCGGCAAGCGTCATCCCATTCAGTTCCATCCGACCAACGGCAAGCTGGCGTGGCCGCACTTTACACCGCATTTTGGCAAGCGGGTACCGTTTGCGCGGAACCATGGCGGCGCTCCCTGGTTGGAGCCGTTTCATAGCATGACTGACCGTACGGTCCTTACCGGAACGGAATCGGGCAGTGGCCGGTCGAAAAATAACCAGGAGAACACCACTCCCGCCAAACCGGGTGAGCACGGCCGTTGGAGCCTGTGTCCGGAAGGCGCGGGACGTAAGCAGTTCAACCTGGTATTCATCAACACGCCGATTGAATTACAAGGCGGTTACAAAGGCACGAAGCCGATCATCGACAAGTACGGTTTGATTTATGTGCTTGATGAAGAGATGGCGGCGGTCAAGGCGGATCCGAAGAAAGCGATCCCTCTGGTCATTCGCGCCAATGTGTATGACTGTGTCGATCTGTTGTTGACCAGTGAATGGAATGACGATGATTTCACCAACTTCCAGATGTCGAAGTTGAACATTCATCCGCATTTCTTCCAGTTCGACAATCAGGCGTCGGACGGCGTTATCTCTGGTTTCTCGTATGACCAGTCGATGCGCTCGTACTTGCAGTTCGATAAGAAGATGAAGAATGGCAAACATGTCGGAATGCCTGTTCCGATGAACGC
>CBDVDB010000152.1:0-5538 GCA_965372625.1 uncultured Nitrospinaceae bacterium | reverse complement strand
GCCCTCCACAACGGTCAGGGCTAAGGGAGTCGGCCAGTTAATGGTGACTGGACCCGATATCAGCCGATACGCTATCGGCGACGAATGGGACCGACTGAAAGAGGGAGATCAGAGCGACAAGTACTTCAATCTGGTCAAACCGGATAGGAACAAACCGAGTCCGACCATTACCAAATCAGGTGGTAATCTCTCCATTGCCTCCGTGGTTCATCCCACGGAAAAACGGAAGTTCACTATAGACGAACTCAAGCGGATATGCGCGTTCCCGGACGATTTCATCATGGCCGGGACCTATACCCAGAACTGGGAACGATTGGGGAACTCGGTGCCTCCACTGATGATGAAACAAGTTGCCGAGACCATCAGGAACCGGATTCTGTTGAAGACCCCCCTGCGGTTTTATTAAGTGTGCATTTCCCATGTATTAAGCATTATTAAGTGAGGTCCCCAAATGCCCATACATAAATACGACTGGCTGAAGCTTAAACAGGATTACCTGGTCGCCAACCTCGTCCCCGATGGGAAAGGGTTGGAGTTGAAGGAACTGGCCGAAAAGCACGATATCCCCATTGCTGTCCTCTGGAACCGGGCTCACAAATACGGCTGGACTAAAGAACTGGATCAGGCCAAAAAGAAAAAGGAGGCCGAGCTTTCAAAGGAAGTACATAAGGCCGCAGTGGAAATCGACAAGGCTGAACTTATGGAGGAGTACCGGGTCCGGACCGAAAACTTTAAGGCGGCGACCAAGTTGTTGGGGAAGTTATTGAAGCGATGGGATTCCCTGACTGATGAAGAAATCAAGAAAATGCCGGTCTCGGAACTGGTCAAGGGTATATTTGCCTGCCTCAAAGCCAGGGGACAGGCGGCAGGACTTCCCGAGGTATTCAAACTGAATCACGATATCGATATCACTGTCCGACCGGGAGAGATATCTGTGGAGGAAAGTAATTCCCGGCAGGCCAGAAATATTGAATTGGCCGAGAAGCTATCGGATTATCTGAAAATGAAACGGGACGAGGGTGTTATCGATGTCTGATCCTACCGCCTATATTCATTCGTTCAAAGAGGTCGAGGGACTTTCGGATCAGGAACTGGCCGATCTGCTGGAATACGTTCAGGGGAGGGACAAGTATTTTCGGGAAGTGGTGGGTATTCAGGAATTCATTGAATGGAAGTGCTACCTGGACGCCAAAGGCGTGATCTATCCGGAAATCATGAAGTGTCTGAAGGAAATGAACTCCGGAAAATACAGTGAAGCGGTACTGACTGGCTCCATCGGCGTGGGTAAAAGCTCGATTGCCCTTTACAGCAATTTATATCATTTGTATCTCTTGAGTTGCATGAAGGACCCCCACCGGGAATTCGGGCTGGATCCCTCCTCTGAAATAGAGATCATCTTCCAGAACCTGAATATGAACCTGGCAAAATCCGTCGATTACGAGCGATTCCGGGCGATGGTAGACCGGAGTTCCTACTTCCAGAAATATTTCCCCTACGATCCGGATATTAAATCGGAGTTGCGGTTTCCCAACCGGATTATCGTCAAGCCCGTGGTGGGCACGGTTTCGGGAGCTATCGGGCAGAACGTCATCGGTGGGCTCATCGATGAAATCAATTTCGGACAGATCGTGCAGAAGTCCCGTAAATCCGCAGAAGGAGGAACCTACAACCAAGCCGAGGTTCTGTACAACTCCCTGGCCAGACGGCGGGAATCCCGGTTCCTGAAAGGGGGCAGACTCCCCGGAATTCTGAGTATCGTTTCATCCAAACGTTATCCGGGTGAGTTCACCGACCGGAAAATAGAGGAAGCCAAGACCGATCCCACCATCTACGTCTACGACAAGAAAATCTGGGAGATCAAACCTAAAGGAACTTTTTCTGAAGAAATATTCAGAGTGTTCACCGGTGACATATCCCGGAATCCCAGAATCCTGGAGGACGATGAGAAGGTACCCCTTGAAGACCAGCACTTGATCCTGAAAGTTCCGGTAGATTTCAGAAAACAATTCGAACAGGACATTCTGGATGCGCTCCGGGAAATCGGAGGTGTTTCCATGCGGTCGACACAACCGTTCCTGATCAACGTGGAAAAGGTAAAGCAATGCTTCGGAACCCACCCTTCCATCCTGAATGTGGGTTCTATAGACTTTTCAAAGCAGGTACTCCAGTTTTTTCGGAATAGAATTCAAAATCCCAATCTGGTACGGTTCATCCACGGGGATTTATCGCTCAACACAGATCACACCGGACTGGTCATGGGGCATGTATCCCACTTCACCCGAATGGACCGGGGAGGCGGCAATACCGAGATGCTTCCTGTGATCCATATCGACCTGGTACTGGATATTGTCCCGCCACCGGGAGGAGAGATTGATTTCAGTAAAATCCGGTCCCTGATTTACCAGCTCAGGGATTCGGGAACTAATATCCGCTGGGTCACCTTTGATTCCTATCAGTCAGCGGACATGATCCAACAGCTTCGGCAAAAAAGATTCCGAACCGGAGTTCAATCCGTAGACAAGACTCCCAAACCTTACGTTTTCCTGAAAAATGCCCTGTACGACGGGCGCGTCAGGATTCCCGAACACGAGCGATTATACAACGAGTTGATTTCATTGGAATGGGACGAGCAAAAAGGAAAAGTGGATCATAGACCACAAAAATCAAAAGACCTGGCCGATTGCCTGGCAGCCGTCGTCTACGGTCTTACCATCCATCGATGGACCTGGGTGGAGCACAACGTTCCCATGATTGAGGTAAAAAAGTTTGCGAGAGAAATAAAGCAGCAGGAGGGATCATTGGAAGCAGTCTGAGTCACTCATTTTGAATCCAGCCCCCAAATTTTCGCAGAAGTGGTAAAAAATTACTGGGGCAGGTCAGAAAAGCGAACCTCCAATCACGTTAACTGTAAGTCCGCAGACGACCCAAAGCGGACATTCTGCTATGGGAAGTTTAACAGAAAGTACCTCTTAGATTTTTAACTCAATTGGTCCACATTTGGCTGACGGGAAACAATTGAAAGTTTTTAAATTCCATGATCCGCACCCCCTTTCCCGCCGTCTTTTTCCGGCAAAAGCAGCAAGCGGTCAATCTTTTGAAAAATCGCTTCAAATAGGTTTCGGGGTAAGACAACCTCGGCCAGCTGAAATGTAATGTGCCGGGCATGCCGTATGACCTTCGCACCGGTCTTAATCAATTTCTCACGTAGAGTGGTCAAGATCACAGGATATGATTAATCCCACCCTCCGCCGGCTCCGATATTAGTTTGTTCAAGTAGGACCCACCTGTTAATTCCTGCTGAGGCGTTTTTGCATGTGGTTGGTTTTCAGAATCCGCTTTCATACCCTCAATTTATTCCAATTTTCGTATTCTACCCACTAAATTTCGCTATTTACGATATTTCGCCAGTCATTAGAATCCTTCCAAAATCTCATAAACTATTAAAAAATAATGGGTTGCTGGAGCGTTAAATTTTGGCATGGAACCTGCTTTATATAGGATTAAAGAAACTGATCGCAAGCCAAATTATGAGGACCGATCAAAAGCCATATCAAACTTTCCCCACCCCGCCAAGGAAGGGAAACATTTTTAACACCATTCGATTGACGCCAATATTAGGAGGAAACTCAAATGAAAAATAAAAACTTTAAAACTTTGGCAGTCGTGATTGCTTTCACACTGCTGTTGGCCGGTTGTAAGGATCCGTCCTATTCCGGTCAAAGTAGTTCGCAATTATCTGAAGGTTGGATATTTGACCCAGTGGTTGCGGAAAAGATCCATAAAAGCCTGTCCCGTGGAGAAGTGGCCGTTGGGCTTTCACGGCTGGAACAGAAAATGCTGGAAAAATACGGCATCGGATACGGCAAAACTTTTATCACTCAGAATCAGGGTGAGCTGTGGAGTGTAACGCGAACCAGCACGGGCTTGCGGTTTGAGAGACCGATGGGACCGTTGGGGGCTGTGAATCTACAATCGTTTCCCATGTTTCGAACTCATTACAGGGTCATTCCCACTTCAGTCGGAGGACCGAGAGCAACGAACCTAGTATGGGTATTCGACAAGGCCCTCCAGAACAAAATTCAAAATCGAATTTACTTGAAGGGTGTTCCCAGCGCAATCGGCCTGAGCCGCTTTCAACAGAAACTCCTGCAACGTTATGGAATTCAGGTGGGCCAATCCTTCCGATCTTCCATGGCCGGGAGAATACTTACATTCAAGAGAGTGGGCCTGGGCTTGCAGATTCAGAGCATCGCTAAAAACAAGACCACTTCCTATTTTTCCAGCTGACCGGCGGCACCCATTAGGCGGTAACAGTTCCATTAAACTTACCTTAGCCAATAAGGAGGATGTCATGACTGAGAATTTCACCGAACTCGCATTTACTGAAAACGGTAAAGCACTGCAGGAAAAGTACGGGACACGAGCCGCTTTATCAAAAGATGGAGAGCAAAAGCAAATTTCGCAACAAGCTCACCTGGGAGAGAAAATGACGCAACAACTGCTGACACCATTTACACTGGGCCCACATCAACTCCGCAACCGTGTGATCATGGCGCCACTGACCCGGATGCGTTCCCTGCCTGGTAACGTTCCAGGGCCTTTGAACGCGACCTATTACGGGCAAAGAGCGTCCATGGGATTGATCATTTCGGAGGCGACCCAGGTGTCTCCCGAGGGTATAGGCTATCCAGGAACCCCTGGAATTCATTCTCCAGAACAGGTTGCCGGATGGAAGCTGATAACTCAGGCGGTACATGAGAGAGGCGGGAAAATTTTTCTTCAACTCTGGCATGTGGGGCGCGTGTCCCACCCCTCCTTGCAGAAAGACCACGCGTTTCCCCTGGCGCCGTCCGCTATCCCGATGCAAAGCCCGGTGTTCACATCCAAAGGAGAGATGGCCGACCCGGTGACCCCCAGGGCGCTTGAGATCGAGGAGATACCGAAAATAATCGATCAATTCAGAACAGGCGCGCGCAACGCGCTTGAAGCCGGATTCGATGGCGTGGAGGTTCACAGCGCCAATGGTTATTTACTCGATCAATTTCTTCAGGACGGCACCAACCAGCGAACTGATAATTATGGCGGCTCATTTGAAAACCGCACCCGTTTATTGTTGCAAGTGGTGGAAGCGGTTACCGAAGTAGTTGGAGCGGACAGCGTTGGCGTCCGTCTCTCGCCGCATGGAACCTTCAACGATATGAGTGATTCCAATGGCGAAGAACTGTTTGCTTATGTCGTAAAATCTTTGAACCCATTTGGACTGGCCTATCTGCACCTGGTGGAACCGCGTGCCGCAGGCGGTAACGAGGTATCCGATTACAAAGGCGAGGCCATCACCGGAGTATTGCGGGAAATATTCAACGGGACAATGATTTCCGCCGGAGGATACGACCGGGAATCCGGCAACCAGGCGATAGAAAATGGAATTGCTGACCTGGTCGCTTATGGACGCCAGGCCATAGCCAATCCCGATTTACCCGAGAGGTTTGCAAAGAAGGCCCAACTCAACCCCTACGACCGCGCTACCTTCTATGGCGG
>CBDVDB010000151.1:0-5553 GCA_965372625.1 uncultured Nitrospinaceae bacterium | reverse complement strand
AAACCGGCGCCCAGCAAAACCTGAAAATCCGCGACATTCAAATTATCATCCTTGTTTAAATTGGCTTCTGATTAATGTCCGGTCCCAACTCGATTGCCTTTGGCGGCATTTATCGTACCTCATTTATGATAACCGCCTGGATAATAATTTTCATGCTCCCAGCCACTTCCCTATCCAGAGGGAGCTGTTTTGCCCTCATCCCGATCGACTTACAGACGCTTGATTTTTATTGATTTGTCCCTCACTCTATAGATGTTCTTCAGCGTCACCCAAAAGGATTGATATTCGGTTTAATAAGCATTAAAATCGGCACGGATGAAAATTTTGGTTCATTGGAAAAATAATAAAACTCAAATATATTGACTGTTTAGCGGAATGAGCCCCGGCTCCTGTTCCGGCTATAAAGGTAAAAAGTTGGATATTCTTCTCGTTACCCCTCCCAGCAAAGACAAAGTTTTTCAGGATTTGGGGAAATCCCTGGTCGCCATCGAGCCGCCGGTCTGGTCCCTGCTCCTGGCCACCTTTATCGGAAAGAAGGGGTATGCCGTACAGATCCTGGATGCCGAAGCCGAGGGCATCGGATTCGACGATACCGCCCGCAGGATAATCGACGCGCAGGCGGCTTTGACGGTATTTGTGATTTACGGGCATCAGCCGTCCGCTTCCACCCAATGCATGCCCGCCGGTAATGCGGTATGTAAACGCGTGGCCGCCGCCGATCCGCATCTGAAAACTCTGGTGATGGGCACCCACGCCTCGGCACTGCCAGGGCGCACCCTGAAGGAGGAACCTTATACTTATGTATGCGAGGGGGAGGGGCCCTACACGGTACTTCACTTACTCGAAGAGTTGAAATCCGGCCGGCCCCGCTTGGATAAAGTCCCCGGACTCTGGTACCGGGACAACGGCGCTATCGCCCATAACCCGACGGCGGAAAATCTTCCCGATCTGGACCGGGAAATTCCGGGGCAGGCCTGGGAGTTGATCGATATGAGCAAATATCGCGCCCACAACTGGCACTGCTTCGATCACATCAACGACCGCCAGCCCTACGCTTCCCTGCAAACCAGTTTAGGATGTCCGTATAAATGTTCTTTCTGTTGCATCAACGCCCCTTTTGGCCAACCCGGTATCCGGTATTGGTCGCCGAAACGGGTGGTCGATCAGATCGGCCATCTGGTAAACTCCTACGGCGTCAAAAATATCAAGATACCCGACGAGATGTTTGTATTGAGCGAGCAACACGTCATGGGCATTTGCGATTTGATCATCGAACGCGGTTACGATCTCAACATCTGGGCCTATGCCCGTATCGATACCGTCAAGGACCGCTATCTCGAAAAATTAAAAAAAGCCGGTTTTAACTGGCTGGCGCTGGGCATCGAATCCGGCAGTAAATACGTCCGCGACGGAGTTGAAAAAGGCCGGTTCGGAGATACCGACATCATCAAGACCACCGACAAGATCAAGCAACACGGCATTTACATCATTGCCAACTATATCTTCGGCCTGCCCGATGATACCCGATCCAGTATGCAGGACACACTCGACTTGTCCCTGGAGATCAATGCGGAGTGGGCCAATTTTTATTGCGCCATGGCGTATCCGGGATCACCCTTGTACCCGCAGGCTCAGGAGTTGGGGCGCCCCCTGCCGGACGATCCGGACGGCCCCGGATGGATCGGCTACTCGCAACACGCATACGAATCATTGCCGCTACCGACGGAAACCCTGGCCAGCCAGGAAGTTCTGGATTTCCGGGACGAGGCGTTCGATAAATATTTTACGCATGGCCCTTACCAATCGATGGTGCGGGAACGCTTCGGCCAGCATCTGGTCGACCACATCAACGATATGGTCAAAGTCAAAATCAAACGCAAACATCGGGATGCCCTGAAGGCGACCTGAAAGTGAAACCCATTAAGAGGTTTGAATGATCCGTTATCCCTATGGAGACATCGAGTTTTCACCGGTCCCCGGTTCCGGCAAACAGTACGAGACGGATTTCCTCGTTGGCCTGTACCGGAGCATGCTGCGCATCCGTATGATCCAGGAGGCCATCGAAAGCCGCTACCACGAAGACCAGATGAAAAGCCCCATCCATCTGGTCATCGGCCAGGAAGCGACGTCCGTAGGCGTATGCGCGGCCTTGCGGAATACGGATCAGGTGTACAGCGGCCATCGTACGCAAGGCAATTATCTGGCTAAGGGCGGATCGCTCAAAGGCCTGCTGTCCGAACTCTATTGCCGGTTAAACGGTTGTGCCGGATCGCGCGGCGGCTCCATGCACCTCCTGGATAAAAGCGTCGGCTATGCCGGATCGTCCGCCATTGTCGGCGGCGCGGTGCCTATCGCCACCGGCGCCGCGTTCAGCGCCAAGTATTTAAAAAACGACCAGGTGAATGTCGTGTTTTTCGGCGACGCGGCAATCGAAGAAGGCGCGGTGTGGGAAGCCTTCAACTTCGCCGCCCTCAAATCCCTGCCGGTCATCTACATCTGTGAAAATAATTTTTATTCCGTCTGTTCGCCGCTGGCGGCGCGTCAGCCCCCGGTGCCCATTTATAAAAAAGCGGAAGCGTTTGGATTGCACAGTTGCCGCATCGACGGCACTAAAATTCTGGATGTCTATGAGGCCACCCGCGAGGCGGTGGAACGCGCCCGTTCCGGGGGCGGCCCCACGTTTATCGAATCGGTGGCCTATCGCTGGCGCGGACATGGCGGCGCCGGGGACGACAGCGCTTCCGGCTACCGCGATCCGGCGGAAGTCAAAGCCTGGCAGGAATATTGTCCGATCGAAAATTTTTACCGGGACCTGGCAAAACAAAAACTGTTCAATGAATCAAAACAGGATTCGATGAAAAAAGAAATCAACGAAGAAATTCTGGAGGCCTTCGAGCATGCCATCAACAGTCCCAATCCGGAAGAGAAAGATTTGAGCACCCATGTATACAGCGACTGATTTCATCAGAGGAGAAATATAAAATGCCGTGGGCGGAAGCGTTAATCACATCCAAGGCCGCAGGCCAGGAAATTGCGGAGGAAGGCCGCGTTCTGACGTATGCCGACGCCCTTCTTGAAGCGCTGACACTGGCGCTGGAGTTGGACCCTAAAGTGTTTGTCCTGGGCCAGGGTGTCAACGATCCGCGCGGTATGTTCGGGGTGACCACCGGTCTGCATGAAAAATTCGGCGAGGAACGCGTGTTCGACACTCCCTTGTCCGAAGAGGGGTTGACCGGCATGTGCACCGGTGCCGCGCTCAACGGCACGCGCCCGGTCTACCTGCACAACCGGCCGGACTTTCTTTTGTTGACGTTCAATCAACTGGTGTCGCACGCCAGTAAGTTTCATTATATCGACAACGGACAGTCCAACGTGCCGATGGTTGTCTGGTCTGCTATCGGGCGAGGCTGGGGCTCCGGCTCCCAGCACTCGCAGGCGATCCAAGGTTATCTGTTGGGAGTGCCCGGTCTGAAAATCGTCATGCCCAGCACCCCTTACGATGCCAAGGGGCTCATGCTTTCCGCCATCGCCGACAACAATCCGGTGATCATTTTTGAACATCGATGGAACATGAAGGCCAAGGGAGTGGTGCCGGAAGGGATTTACCATGTCCCGCTGGGCAAGGGGATTTACCGCCGCCGGGGAGAGGATTTGACCATCGTCGGAACATCGCATACCCTGACGCTGGCACTGGAAGCGATGGATGAATTGGAAAAGGATGGAATCTCCGCCGACGTCATCGATTTGCGGACGCTCAAGCCCCTGGACGAAGATATTATTTTTGAATCACTGAAAAAAACCGGTAAAGTTCTGGTGGTGGATACAGGTCAAGCCATGGCCGGCGTCTGCGCGGAAATCGGTTGCCTGATCGCCGAAAAGGGGTTTCATGATTTGAGAGGTCCGGTGCGCCGCATCGGCCTGCCGGATTCTCCGATTCCCGCCGGGTATACTTTGGAGCAATATTATTATCCCGATAAAACCCGCATCGCAAAAGTGATCCGGGAAATGGTGTCCGGCGCATAAAGTGACGGTTTAAAATTTTTACTGAAGGCTATCTTACATGAAAATTCTTGTGACCGGAGGCGCCGGGTACATCGGTTCCCTGTTGACGCCCTCTCTGCTGCGCGAAAAGCACCAAGTGACGGTGGTGGACAGGTTTATGTATAAGCAGACGTCCCTGCTGGATTATTGTCATGACGACAATTTAACCGTCATCAATGGCGACGCGAGGGATGCCGACCTGATCAAGGCGCAATTGAAAACCGCCGACGCGATTTTACCCCTGGCTTGTCTGACCGGGGCGCCGTTATGCGCCCAAGACCCCATCGCCGCCCGGTCGACCAATCTGGATGCGATCAAATTGATCCTGGAGCATCGCAGTAAAAACCAGCGCATTATATTTCCCACGACCAATAGCGGGTACGGCGTGGGAGAAGAAGGGATTCACTGTACCGAGGAGACCCCGCTGAGGCCGGTTTCCCTGTATGGCAAGCTGAAAGTGGAGATCGAAAATATTCTGCTGGATTCGGAAAACTGCATGACCTTCCGGTTCGCCACCGTTTTCGGCATGAGCCCCAGGATGCGGCTCGACCTGCTGGTGAACGATTTCACCTACCGGGCCGTCAAGGACCATTTTTTGATTCTGTTTGAAGCGCATTTCAAAAGAAACTTTCTGCACGTGCGGGACGCGGTTCGCGCCTTCCATCACGGTCTCGCCCATTTTGAAACCATGAAAGGCCAGCCCTATAACGTGGGTCTCAGCGACGCCAACCTGAGCAAAATGGAGTTGTGCCGGGAAATCCAAAAACAGGTCCCGGATTTTTATGTGACGGAAGCGGAGATCGGCGAGGATCAGGATAAAAGAAATTATATCGTCAGTAATGAAAAGATCGAAGGCACGGGATTTAAAACCGAGTACTCCCTTAGTCAGGGAATTGCCGAGCTGATCAAGGGATATCAAATAGTAAACAAAAATCAATTTGCCAATGTGTAAAGTGTGGTGAATGAGTTCGGTAAAAAAGGGAATTTGGGGGAAGTATGATTATCAGCAGAACACCATTCAGAGTTTCGTTTTTTGGGGGAGGCACCGACTACCCCGCCTGGTTCGAGGAAAACGGCGGCTCCGTTCTGGCCACCACCATCAATAAATACTGTTATATCACCTGCCGCTATCTGCCGCCCTTTTTCGAGCACAAGTACCGCATCGTTTACTCCAAGGTGGAGACCGTCAACAAAACGGAGGAGATCCAGCATCCCGTGGTGCGGGTCGCGTTGCAGCAGGCGGGTATCGAGGAGGGTTTGGAAATTCATCACGATGGCGATCTCCCCGCCCGCGCCGGCCTGGGTTCCAGCTCCGCGTTTACGGTGGGCATGCTGAACGCCCTTTACGCTCTCAAAGGAGAGATGGTCCCCAAAAAAATCCTCGCCCAGGAAGCCATTCATCTGGAGCGAAACCTCCTCAAGGAAAGCGTGGGGTCGCAGGACCAGGTGCTGACCGCTCTCGGTGGATTCAAAAAAATCGACTTCAATACCGACCACTCCATTTCAGAAACC
>CBDVDB010000150.1:0-5557 GCA_965372625.1 uncultured Nitrospinaceae bacterium | reverse complement strand
CCCTCGTAGCCTTTAAGTTTAGCGAGTGCCGAACCGTTTTTCAAACCACGGTTGTTGAGGACCATCGTCCCCAGGACCTGGACGGCCATACTGCCGCCATTCGAACCCCCGTTGGAGCCGCCATTGCCGTTGCCGGCCACCGGAGGAGTTTTCAGCTCAGAAGTTTCCGCCGGAGCAACGGTTGTCGGCGGTTCTTCCTGAGCCCCCAGGTCCAAGTCGGTGATCTTACCCTCATTCTTCTCTTCATCTTCCGGCGACACTTCTTCATTTTTCTGAAGCGCGTCGGAGCGCAGGTCTTCAGGAGTTACCTGGGCCAGATCGTTCCGGCCCAGGTAATTGATGGCAAGCTCTCGGAAAATGTAATCAATGGTCGAGGTCGACATGGAGATTCGGTCGTTACCGATGACGAATCCGTTGGGCTCGAACCGGGTAAAGATGAACGCGTCGACAAATTCCTCGAGGGGTACGCCGTGCTGCAGGCCGAGGGAAATGGAGATGGCGAAGCAGTTCATCAGGCTGCGGAAAGCAGCGCCTTCCTTGTGCATATCGATGAAGATTTCTCCCAGGGTTCCGTCTTGGTATTCCCCGGTTCGGAGATACACCTTATGCCCGCCGACGATGGCTTTTTGCGTGTAACCGTTACGGCGGTGCGGCAGGGTATGGCGTTTGACGGCCTGCACCATTTCCTCCGCCACTTTGAGCGGGGTGCGTTCTTCCTCATCCGCCAGCGCGGACAGTTTGAAGTCGTCCGCCGCCACGCTGTTGAGCGGCTGGCTGAGCTTGGACCCGTCGCGGTACACCGCGGTTCCCTTGAGCATCAGTTGCCACGACAGCATGTGGGCATTTTCCACGTCCTTGACCGAAGCGGCGTTCGGCATGTTGATGGTCTTGGAAATCGCGCCGGAAATAAACGGCTGAGCCGCGGCCATTTTATAAATATGCGCTTCGTGGCGGATAAAACGCTTGCCGTACCTGCCGCACTTGCTGGCGCAGTCGAACACCGGATAATGTTTCCGGTTGAGGTGCGGCGCTCCTTCAATCGTCATGGTGCCGCACACCGCGTCGTTGGCCTTGCGAATGTCTCCGTCGGTGAATCCCAGATGCTTGAGCATGTTGAAGCTGAAATCGTTCAACAACTTTTCCTGGATGCCGAGCGTTTCCTTACAGAAGGTCTCGCCCAGAATGTGTTTGTTGAATGCGAAAGTGATATCGAACACCTTCGGCAAATCCTTTTCCACCTTGTCCAGCGCTTCGTCGGTAAAGCCCTTGGCCTTCAGCGATTCGCGGTTGATGATGGGGGAGGTGGCGAGACTGCCCGAACCCACGCAGTAATTGACGATGTCGTTGATCTCCGGTTCCGGATAACCCAGTTTCCGGAGCGCCATCGGCACCGACTGGTTGATGATCTTGAAGTATCCCCCGCCCGCAAGTTTCTTGTATTTGACCAGCGCGAAGTCCGGCTCGATGCCGGTGGTGTCGCAATCCATCAGCAAACCGATAGTGCCGGTGGGAGCGATGCAGGTGGTCTGCGCGTTGCGATACCCGTGGCGGACGCCTGATTCGAGCGCACGGTCCCACGCCTCCACCGCCGCCGTCCTCAGGTATTCCGGACAATAAGCGGCATCGATGCCCTGCGGATAAGTGGTCAGGCCTTCGTACTCGTAGGAATTACAGTTGTAGGCGGCGCGGCGGTGGTTGCGAATCACCCGCAACATGTGTCTCTGGTTGGCCTTGTACCGCGGAAACGGTCCCATCTCGGCCGCCATCTCGGCGGACATGGCATAAGAGGTTCCCGTCATTAATGCGGTCAGGGCGCCGGTGATGGCCAGCGCTTCCTTGGAATCGTAAGCAATGCCCTGCACCATCAACAAGGTTCCGAGGTTGGCGTAACCCAGACCGAGAGTGCGGTACTCATAACTATTCTGGGCGATGGCCTTGTTCGGAAACTGCGCCATGGCTACGGAAATTTCGAGCGTCAACGTCCACAACCGGCAGGCTTCTATGAAGCGGGGCACGTCGAACTGTCCGCTCTCCTCGCTATAAAACCGGATCAGGTTGATGGAGGCCAGGTTGCAGGCGGTGTCGTCGAGAAACATGTATTCCGAGCAGGGATTGGACGCATCGATGCGTCCGCCGGCCGGACACGTGTGCCACTCGTTGATCGTGGTGTCGAACTGCACTCCCGGATCGGCGGCCGCCCAGGATGATTGGTTGACCTTCTCCCACAAATCACGGGCCTTAACGGTTTTCACGACCGTGCCGTTGGTGCGGGCGGTGAGATCCCACGCTTCATCGTTTTCGACCGCCTTCAGAAAATCGTTGGTCAGGCGCACCGAGTTGTTGGAGTTCTGTCCGGCCACGGTCTGGTACGCTTCCGAGGTCCAGTTGGTGTCGTATTCCTCGAACTCGATTTCGCGGACGCCCTGCGCCCCCAGTTGAATGATACGGTACAGATAATTTTCCGGAATAAAATCGCGCACCGCTGCGCGAACCGCCTTGCGCAGTTTTTTATTGGAATGGATATCGAACCGGCCCTTTTCATCCTCCCAGTCCCAACAGGCCTGTAACACATTTTTGAGATGCCTGCGGCACATTCGGCTGCCCACCGCCAGCGCGGCGACTTTGCGCTCTTCTTTGACTTTCCATTCGATGAACTCTTCGATGTCGGGATGGTCGATGTCGAGGGTAACCATCTTGGCGGCGCGGCGTGTGGTGCCGCCGGACTTGATGGCGCCCGCCGCGCGGTCGCCGATCTTGAGGAAACTCATCAGGCCGGAAGACTGCCCGCCGCCGGACAAGGCTTCTCCCGCTCCGCGCAGTTTCGAAAAGTTGGTGCCGGTGCCGGACCCGTACTTGAACAGGCGCGCTTCCTGTTGCCACAGGTCCATGATGCCGCCCTCGTTCACCAGATCGTCGTTGACGGAAAGGATAAAACAGGCGTGCGGCTGTGGACGCTCGTAAGCGGTTTTCGATTTTTCGGGCAGGCCGGTTTCCGGGTTGACGAAGTAATGGCCCTGCGGCGGCCCTTCAATCCCGTAGGCCCAGTTCAAACCCGTGTTGAACCACTGCGGAGAATTGGGCGCGGCATACTGGCGAGCCAGCATAAAGCGCATATCATCATAATAAGCACGGGCGGCTTCTTCGTCGCTGAAGCATCCGCTTTTCCATCCCCAGTACGTCCAGCACCCGGCCAGACGGTGGAATACCTGGCGCGAATCGGCCTCTCGTCCAAACCGCACTTCTTCCGGCAGTTCCGCCAGGGCTTCGATATCCGGCTCGGAAGGACACAGCCATTCGGGAATACCGGTCTCATACCGTATTTTAGTGCGAGCCGGAACACCGGCTCTACGGAAATACTTCTGGGCTATGATGTCCACCGCCACCTGCGACCACGTACTGGGCACACTTACATTTTTGATCTCGGAAACCACCGAGCCATCGGCGTTGATGATCTTCGAGTCCCGTTCAACAAAAGTGAGCCTGCTGTACGCGTCGTCCAAACCCTGGGTGAATGTGCGGTGAATGTGCATAAAAACTCTCCGAAACTGACATTGAATGTGTAACCCCTCGAAAGATTCCGAATCGAGGAATAATTTTATATTTTCAGGTGGCAACCACCTATAATTTTAAATTAAACCTACCCCTTATCTATAATTTAGGGACCAAATCTTAAATAACCAATTAATTTAGGGACCCACTCGTTAAATTACCAATCACTACATCTAGTAGTTGGTAGCTCACAATAGCACCATATGTAGGGTTGTCAACGGGTTTCTCCCTGAATAATTTTTCGATTTTTCAAGCCTTTTGGTTATAAAGAGTTAGGTCAAAACTCCTTTTTTATCTGATAGATAGGAAAATTTCAGCCGGTTTCCCGGAGGCGTAATTCACAGAGCAGACCGGGTTTTGAAGGGGTGTCGCGCGGTTTCGCCGCATGGCTGGGGGTTAACAAGCCTGTCCGCCGCTGATTTTCCTTCCAGTCAAGGGGCGTCGGTCTGGAACACTTTTTAAACGCCGGAATCAAGCCTTGGAAGCCTGTGGTCAAAAATGGCGTCCCGCCGACGTGGGGCCATAATTGCCCCTTCCTTCTTTTATCCGGTTTTATCCAGTTATCCTGTCAAAATTTTTTGGGGTTGGTTGGAAGAGCTACTCTGCTACTGTTCCAGCAGTTCGATTTTGACCTGGCCGATGAATTCCATCAACTTGAGCGCCCCGGCGTAGTTGCCCTCCGAGAGCTTGATGTGGGTGGCATCCACATGATGTTGGCCCAGGGTGGGGTCCAGCGCCCGCCATTCGCCGACCCAGACTTCCGGCCAGGCGTGATACAGGAATCCCTTGAACTCCGGCGAATACACCAGGCCGTTGGCCACCCGGGTGGGTATGCCTGCCGCTCTGGCCAGCGCCGCGAACAGGTTGGTGTGGGACTGGCATTCCCCCTGCCTATCGTGCAGGGCGTCCAACGCGGTAAAGGAATCGACCAGCACTTTGTCGAGATTGTCAAAGACCCAGGTGCTGATCAGCTTGGCGGCTTTCCAGGCGTTCTTTTGATCCCCGACCAGATCCTTCGCCAGGGTGCGGATCAAAGGATGTTTCATCTGAATTTCGGGGGCCTCCTTCAAGTAATCCGGATACACCCCCGCGCTGACCGGACGAAAAACCATTTTGCCCGGCGCCTTCGGTTCCCGCCGGATCAGGAGGGTGGTGGTGTACGATTCCTCGCCGTTTTTCACGGTTTTGAGGACCTTCTGCCGGTGGTCCTCGGGAATGGACTGGGGGCTATGCACGTTGAACAGCTTCAACTTCAGCACGCTCTTATCATCCGGCGAGGTGATGGGTTGCTTGAGTTTGACCAGGCTGAGGGTGATAAAACTGCTGACCGACATGGGCTCGCCTCCCAGGTTGCGCGCCTTGGCTTCCGTCTCCTTGAACGACTCAAACCCCTGGAGTGATTTCTCGCGCAGAACACCGCCCTGCTCATCAGCCCACAAGGTAGTGGTCATCCCCGCGAATTTCTGCTCGATGACAAAGGTCTTCACGCTTTTGCCTTCAAACTGGATGGTTTCTTTCCGTAATATTTCATACGTCATGGGCAAAACCATCTTGAAAGACTCGATCAGCAGTTTGAGCTTGCCCTTTTTGCCAACCTGAAATCCCTCCTTCATGATATTCAGCCAGACGGTCGCCGAGGGGACGACGCCTTGGGGAAAATCGATGGTCTCTTTCTTGTGAAACCCGCGGCCGGTGATTTCGAGGATCAGTTTATCGCCCTCAACCCGGCCGATCACCTCCTGCCGTTTGCCCATCAATTCCTGCAGCAGAACGAAATGTTTCAGACGCAAATTTTTGTCCAGCGTGGTGTCCTGGGTGAAGATGGTCGACTGGTCCGTATCACCGGTTTTGAGGCGGAAGAACATATTGGTGTGGACCTCAATTTCATGGTCCTTCACCTTCACGCGGGAGTGAGTGAAACCCATTTTGTGGCCCTTGAAATAGGTCCCGGCCCATTCCTCCGAATCGGTAATCGGCAGAGCCAGGGCCCACCCGGCCCACAACAGAG
>CBDVDB010000149.1:0-5595 GCA_965372625.1 uncultured Nitrospinaceae bacterium | reverse complement strand
ATTCTGATCAATACGGTTTTGTCAGGTTTGGCGGGGGGGCTCACGGTTGTGGTCGTTTCCTGGCGGATGTTCGGCCGCCCCCAGCCAGTTTACATTCTAAACGGCAGTTTGGCCGGTCTGGTGGGAATTACCGCCAACTGCCATATGGTCACCCATCCGGCAGCGCTATTGATAGGCGCCCTGGCGGGGATCATCTGCGTCGTTCTCACCCGGCTCCTAGAAAAATTTAAAATCGACGATGTGGTGAATGCGGTATCGGCTCACGCCGGAGCCGGTGTCTGGGGAACTCTGGCCGTGGCTTTACTGGGCGACCCCGATACCTGGGAGGCGGGCCGCACCCGCTGGGAACAGTTGGGAATCCAGGCCGCCGGAGCCGGAACGGCTTTTATCTGGGCCTTTGGCGGCGGGTTCCTTTTGTTATGGCTGGTCAATCGCTGGTATCCGCTTCGGGTGACCTCCAAGGAGGAACGCATCGGCCTGGATGTCTCAGAGCACAGCCTGGAACAATTGACCGCTGAAATTCAAAAAGACGAAGCGTTGATTAGCGCCACCGTGGACAATATATCCGACGGCATCATTACCATCGATCCCGAGGGCCTGATCGAATCGTTCAATCCCGCCGCGGAAAATATGTTCGGTTATTCCAAAACGGAGGTGATTGGAAAAAACGGGGCCATGCTGTTTCACACTGTGGATGCTGGCGTTTCAGGTAATGGGGACAATTTTTTATCGATGACGAACTTCAATGGCGAAAAAACCCGCCAATTGGAAATCCACGGCCTGCATCGAAGCGGAGCCACTTTCCCCCTCGAAGCGCGCGTCAGCCGGATGAACCTGGAAGGTCATGCCCTTTATGTTGGAATTTTTCACGACATCACCGAACGAAAACAAACCATGGAAGCATTGGAAACCAGTGAAAAAAGGATGAGCGCGATCCTGGACAACGTCATCGACGCCATCATCAGCATCGACGAAAAGGGGATTATCCACTCCTTTAATCAAGCAGCAGAATCCATGTTTGGCTATAACACCCGGGAGATCCTCGGCAAAAATATCAAGCTGTTGATGCCGGAACCGGACAGCGAAAATCATGATGAATATCTCCAAAATTATGCAGAGACAGGGAAATCTTCTATTATAGGTGTAGGCCGGGTGGTCCAGGCTCAGAAAAAAGATGGCTCTACTTTCCCGATAAATTTGGGGGTCAGCGAAATGATCATCGAGGGGAAGCGTCTGTTCACCGGCATTTTGCGGGATTTGACCGAGCGGGAAAAGGCGGAACAGGAACTTATACGAGCCAAGGAAGAAGCGGAAAGAGCCAGTCAGGCCAAATCGGAATTTTTGGCCCGGATGAGCCACGAGCTGAGAACGCCGATGAACGCTATTCTGGGATTCAGTCAATTACTCCAATTCAACCGCGATCAAAATCTGAAACCGGATCAGGTAGAAAATGTGAACCAAATCTTCAACGCGGGCCAGCATCTGCTGGAATTGATCAATGAAGTGCTGGATCTTGCCCAAATTGAGGCGGGAAAATTCCAGCTTTCCTATGAAAATATTCCGGTTCATGAATCGGTCAAGGAACTTTTATATTTGATTGAACCCCTGGCTCAAAAAAATAACATCACTTTCGTCAACAAAATTTCCGGCCAGGCAAATTTGTTTGTTTTTGCCGACAAAATCAAGTTCAAACAGGTTCTACTCAACCTCATCACCAATGCCATCAAATACAACAAACCGGCAGGGTCCGTCACTTTGGAGGTTCAAACTCTGCCTGATAAAATGATCCGGATCAGGATTGTCGACACAGGCATAGGAATCCCGGAAGAAGCATTGGATACCATATTCGAACCTTTTCACCGGCTGGATCCGGATTTTTCAGCCATTGAAGGCACCGGCATCGGCCTGACCATCACCAAACAATTGGTTGAGATGATGAATGGCCGGCTTTCGGTAAGCAGTGTCCTCGGCGAAGGAACTTGTTTCACCATTGATTTTCCCATTGGAAAGGAAATAGGAATGTGGCAGGACCCTCCAGAGCCATCCCCCTAGAAGCCGAACCGGCAAACCCCAAAGGGTTAGAAATTATTGCCCCATACCTGAAGCTCTTACTTTATACTGGTAGCAAGAAAATATTACCAACAACACTCAATCCCCTATGAATATTCTGGTTACCGGCGGGGCCGGATTTATCGGTTCCCACATTGTCGATACTTACATTCGAGAGGGTCACCGCGTCGCGGTTCTGGACAATTTGTCCACGGGGAAACGGGAGCAGGTGCATCCGGACGCCACGCTTTATGAGATGGACCTGATGGACCCGGCATTGGAGAATATTTTCAAGCGGGAAAATATCGAAGCCATCAACCACCACGCCGCGCAAATCTCAGTGACGCAATCCGTGACCGACCCGGCATTCGACGCGGAAATAAATATTGTGGGGAGTATCAAGCTTTTAAAGCTCGCCGCCGCTTACCAGGTGAAGAAATTCATCTTCGCTTCGACGGGCGGCGCCCTTTATGGAGAGCAGGATTATTTCCCCGCCAATGAAGAACACCCCAAACATCCGTTGAGTCCTTATGGCATCGCCAAGCTTACCGTGGAACGATACCTGGATTATTTCCGGGAGAATTTCAATATTCAGCCCACGATCCTGCGCTACAGCAATGTGTACGGACCCCGCCAGGACCCGCATGGAGAGGCCGGCGTGGTTGCTATTTTTTGCCAACTCCTGCTGAAGGGTCGACCCCCGGTCATCTTCGGGGATGGAGAACAAACGCGGGATTTTGTTTCAGTCTTCGATGTGGCGAACGCCAACCTGAAGGCGCTCTCGGAGAATTGCCGGGGGATTTACAACGTCGGCACCGGGGTGGAAACATCGGTCAACACCCTCACTGCGCATCTCATCGAAGCTTCCGGTAAAGCCCTCTCCCCGCAACACGACCCGCCCCGCATGGGAGAACAGCTACGGAGTTCCATCGATTCCGGAAAATTCAACAAGGATCATGGGTGGCAACCCGCCCTGTCTCTGAAGGAAGGATTGAAGAAAACCCTCGAATTCTTTACCGACTCTCGCCAAGTGGAAGCCCGCCTCGACTGATTTTCAAGGGAAACCCTAAAAAGAAAAACCCGGCCTGGGATAAAAACCCAACGACCGGGAAGAATGCTAAAGTTCCGAAGTTGTACCTGTTACCGAACTTTCTTGCCGAACCTGTTATAGCCTTTGCCTTTCATACAGGCATCAAAAGCAATACGAGTGTGCTCTTTCTGGCTGACCGTACTTTGGTACTTTGCGACGGCTTCTCTTTCCGCTTTGGAACGGCATTCCTTTCGGGCGGCTACCAGTTCGGGGGTTTCCTCTCCCGTACCAAACCTCTGCTTCAATGCGGTGCAACCACCGATCAAGCTGAAAATCAAAAGTGCTAAAGCGAATTTTTTAAACATAACCCCCCTCTCCTTCAATAAGACTTGGCTCTGTTTAGAGATTAAAAATTCAGATTCAAAAAACTTCTTTAATTTTGGATTCCAGATCGTTCGCGGTAAATGGTTTGATAATGTAGGCGCTGATGCCCGCCCGGAACGCTTCGAGCTCTTTTCGGGAATCCATTTCGGAGGTTACCATTAAAAGCGGGAGATTCTTCAGGTGATCTTTTTCCTTGATCATTTTGACGAATTCCAGGCCGTCCATCTTGGGCATATACCAGTCCGTAATCACCAGATCAAATTTATCGACCATCAGCTTTTCCAACCCGTCTTCACCATCTTTGGACTCGATGATGTTATCCTTCAGAAAACCCACCTGCTCCAGATTTTTACCGAGAATGGAACGCAGGACAGCGGAATCGTCGATAACCAGAACCTTCTTGTCCTCATAGGAACTGGAACCCAACAGTAATTTATTAATGGTCTTCTGGAAGGGCACCGAGGTGAAAGGCTTGCCGATATATTGATCCGCAGACGACTCGAACGCCTTTGAAATTTTTCCCCTTTCCGCCTCGGAGGTCAGCATCAGGAAAGGAATAGCTTTAAACCGGCCGTCCCCTTTGACTGTTTTCAATAGCTCCAGTCCATCCATGTTGGGCATGTGCCAGTCTGAAATGATCATATGAAAATCCGTTTTGCCCAGAAAATTCAGGGCCTGTTCCCCGTCTGCGGCGTCACGGATATTCTGATCCTCAAAACCCATCATGATCAATTCTCGCTTGATAATCTGGCGGGCCGTGGAGGAATCATCCGCCAACAGCACTTTTTTATTCTTAAATTCTTCTTTGGTGGCCATCCGGAAGTCCTTTAAAATAAAACGATTTCTTGGGTAAGCACTATAATAGATTTACCTTTATTATAGCCGTAAATCTTAAATTTTCAACACTCTTTATCTTTTCCCGCTCCACGAAAATCAACCTGACAAATAATACTGATAATAACCTAAAAAAAACAATCGGTTACCCTGCCATCACTCAGGCCCCCCTGCCTGGGAAACACAAACTTCAGCCCTTCCCCTCCCCCTTTTTTGGGGGTTGGATCAGTTGCAGGGTGGCCCCGGTAGATTCGATAGCCACCGGAAGACAGCCGAAGGCATCGCCGTCCATCTGCACCGGTTCGCGGGACTCCCCCTCAATTCTTATATTCCGGGCCTGGCGGATACACCTGTTGGACGCGCCCAGGGGTTTTTTGAGAGCATAATTCAATAGATTGGGAACCAGGTCCCGCCGGGTTTTCCCCGGGAGCAACACCACCGAATAACCCGGTTGGTCCAACTTCGATCCGGGTTCGGCCGCCCAGTTGCCGGCATAATGGGAGGCCTTGAAAACCAGAACCCACTCCGCCTCAAAAGTTTGACCGTCAACGGTCACTTTCAATGCAGGTGGAGAGTACTTCAGAAATTGTTGAACCGCGGCCAGGGCGTAAGCCGCCTTCCCCGCCACACGCTTGAGCGCAAGGGATAGCCCGGCTACCGAACGGGCGTCCAGTCCCACCCCCACCACCAGTAAAAAATGACGACCGTTCACCGACCCCGGATAAACGGTCCGGGAAGAACCCCAGGCCAGGGTCCGGGCAATGAACTCCGGGACAAACTCCAGATCCAATTCATAGGCCAGCGCATTGGCCGTGCCCACGGGAAGAACCGCCATGGGCATATCACTTCCCGTCAACCCGTTGGCCACCTCGTTAATGGTACCGTCTCCCCCCGCCGCCGCCACCGCATCGTAACTGCCTTCGGCTATGGCCCGGCGGGCCAGCAAAGTTCCGTCACCCGCACGCCGGGTTTCCTTGATATCGCAGGACACTCCGAGCTTGCTCAGGTGGTCCAGAGTTTCGCCAAACAAACGGGACCCCCGCCCGGCGGCCGGATTATAAATCACGCATATTCGCCTGCGTGGTAAAGGTTCGGAAGATTCGGTCATATCCATTCCAGTTTAATAAATTGCCTGATCTTTTGCCTTGATATCTCTAAAAAGAGATATAATTTTAAGATAACAGTTATCAGTTTTTTGTTTAAGGAACATTTCATGTCGCACAGAATTCCATCAAAGATAGCCGGGTGGGACTCCATCCTGTTTTCGGTGAAGCAGGCGTTCAAGGTAGGCCCCTGGG
>CBDVDB010000148.1:0-5611 GCA_965372625.1 uncultured Nitrospinaceae bacterium | reverse complement strand
CATCCCAACCTGGTAGGGTTGGATCTGTCCAATTTCAAGTGCGGTCATGATGCTCCCATCTATTCCGTGGTGGAAGAAGTTCTGGAGGCTACGGGCACTCCTTATTTCTCCTTCAAGGATATCGATGAGAACAAACCGACTGGATCGATCCGGCTCCGGGTAGAAACCATTGATTATTTCCTCCGCCGGTACCGGGAGGATAAGGTCATGAAGAAACCCGAAACAGATTCCCAGGAAACCGTGTTGGTCGCGGGATAACCGGAAAAGACCGTCAAAATTTCCATCTGGGTCCAGGCCCCGGTAACTCCGGGGCCTGGTCACCCCCTTCCACCACCCCTCAGAAAACCAAATAACTCCTTATTTTTAATCGCCTTGCCCGATCCCTGCGGGATGCCCGGTCCGCCTTGGCACGAGTATTGCTATATTTTTCAATACGTTATAAGACCAACGAGGAGAATAAAAACATGGCAACTCTAAGGCTGAAGCGTAAAACCATTGATTTTGAAGATTTGAACGGGCACCTGGACCAACGGTCCCGGCTTTACGAACGGAACCTTCTCATCAAAAACATGCTCCGCATGCAGGAGCTCATGGATGAGGAATCGTTCCGGAGATGGAAAAAACTGCGCTTCGGGGGAGAGAACCCGCCGGCGGACTATGAGGATTGGAGCCACCCGATGGATAAGGATCCCGGCCGCCCCTGACAAATCGATTCCACCCTGTTGAACCCCGGACCCTGAAACAATTTTCACGGGGTTACGATTACCCGATGACGCCGCGTGCCAGCCACAGGCCCCAGGCGATCAGGAAGACTCCGGTCACTCGTCCCATCCATAATCCCACGGGCAGAACTTTCTCCAGCAAAACAAATACCGCGATCACCGCCACCCAGACCAGGTTCATCACGCCCATGACAAACAACAGCGCCATCAGCACCCAGCAACAACCCAGACAATAGAGACCGTGCTCCCAACCCATGCGCAGAGCCCCGCCCGCACCTTCCCGCCAATGACTCATGATGAAGGACAACGGCGACTGGCAATGTTCCAGGCAGGACCGTTTCAGAGGAGCCCATTGATAAGCGCCGGCAGCGACCAGGAGAATCCCGCTCAGCAGAGAACTTTGACTGACCATCATCGGCGACAGCAAAGCGAGGGAGTGCAGGCCCCATTGCGCACCGGCGGCGATCAGGCTGAATGCCATCCACACCCACAGGTAACCCAGCACGAATATTGAGGTGGGCACAAAGTTACCCTTTTGTTCCCGTTTTTTCCGGTTGATGGTGGCAAAGGTAAGAATGAGAGGAGCGGCGGAGGGAATCATCATCCCCACCATCATAATGGCCCACATGACGAACAGCATGATGAAGTCGCCCGCACTCCAGGCATGCATCATGGATGGGGATGGATCCATGGCGGCCCTATCCCCGGCCATACCGAACAGAGTCCACCAGGCTAATGCGGTGAGGAGGCACAAGCCGGCGGTAACCACTGCGCGATCCCGCTTCAGAACCGTTTCCAGCCGGGTCGCGTCATTCATAGAGGGAATCGTGAGCGCGACTGATTACGGATGGACCACGCCATTGGAAGTGTGTTCGACATGACACAGAGCGCTGTGCCCCTTGGGCCAATCGTACTGGATCTCGCCCATGCCTTTATTGACGTCGGCGCTGGCCGTTTCCGCCATATGGTATTCAAAACCTTGCGGCATGATCGTCTGGATGCGGTGGTCGGCGCCCGTTACAGGATTTTTGATGGGATTGGTCACTAATTCCATAACTCCGTCAATCGCCACCCGGGCGGTTCGCTTTTCCTGATCCATTTCAAATTCGATGGGCAGAAATTTTGGTCCGATTATCTTGCTGACAATCATACTCACAATATGGAAGAAGGTGCCTTCCACCTGCTCCTTGCCGCTCAGGATGGTGAGGATGGCATTCCTTTGTTCTTCCGTTGCCTTCTCATCCACGACCGGCAGAAAGGTGCCGTTGCCTTCGTGCAAAGGTCCCGGCCAGAGATAGGTTCCGGCCCAAACCACGCCGTCCAGTTTGACATCCTTGAAATATCCCTGTTCGATTTTCATGGCCAGCATGCCTTCGCATACCGTATTCGTCGGACGCCCATTGAAATCACAGGGACAACCATAGTCGCAACTGCAACTTTTGATCCACTGGCCTTTCATTTTCCATACCGGGTCTGCCATAACGATCTCCTTGGAATGAGAAGTGGTGCGGCATATTAGCAAAATTTAACGCCACAGACAATTACTCTTAACTTATTGATTTTTAAAGTGTTATTGGTCAAAAAAATGAACCAGACCGCTCACCGCCCAAAGGGCCACCAGCGCCCAGAGACCGGACACCGCAGTTTTGAATAAAACATTTTCCCAATGCTTGCTGAACCGGGAAGCAATGAACGCCAACGCGAACAGGGTGAACAACCCGGTTGTAATCAAGTATAAAGGAATATCCCATCCGAACAGCGACATGGCGTCACCTTATTTGCCGCAACACTTTTTAAATTTTTTACCACTGCCGCACGGGCAGGGATCGTTACGGCCCACTTTAGGACCTCCTCGCTTCACGGGCGTTTGGGGCTCATCGTGAACTTTGCGGTGGATGGTGGACTGTTTTTCGCTGTAAGTCCAGCGGCCGTTCTCTTTCAGAAATTTGGATGTTTCGCGCAGGGCATGTTCTTCATCGTCTTCCTTATAAAAAGCGGTAAAGCTCACCTCCCCCTCATCATCCGCGAGGCCGCCTTTTTTCGTACCCAGAATTTCCAGTTTAAGCCACTTGACGCCTTTGCCCCACTTCTCAAAGGTCTTGCGGCTGATACCCGAACGCTCGCTGGAGTGCGTGGTGGCGATCAGGTAATCCCAGTTTTTCTGTGTGTAGGCGGTGTAACGCGAGCGCATTAAATCTTCCGCGTTGTCCGCATAGCCGGCGCCGCGGATCAGGGGACCGCAACAATCGGTATAAGGGGAATTCAAACCGCAGGGGCAATCTTTCATTCCTTCTTCACCTTAAAAAATATTTAATACCAAACTTTGAGTGGAATAAAATTGAAACAGGAATCAAGGCAAACTTGACAGGGCAAGCATTCGCGGGAAAAGTATACAATCAAGAGAAGATTCAGGGGAGAGAAAATGGCTGCGAGGGCCAATCATTCGTTGAAAAGGCTGACTGTTTCATCCACCTGGTCGCGGACGTAATCCTGGATATCGGTTAAAAAGGAGCGGTTGAGCCCGACCCGCAGGATAGCGCCGGGGTCCAGTTCGGGAATGGCCGGCTCGCCTCCCGTTCCCAGATCCATTTCATAGGCAATCACATCGCCCAGATGCACAACCGCCGGGTACAGGGGGTACTCCTCCGCTTTGGAAGGACGATGATGAAACAGCACCGCTTGAATGAGACTTTTGGGCAGCCCCCATTTGCTGAATACAATGGCGCCTACCTGGGCATGCGTGAAACCCAGAACCTCCTCCTCGACGGTCGCCAGCGGCAAACCCTCGGATTTGCACCGGGTCAGAATTTCCCGGGCTTTTTCGGGAACTTCCTTGTAAATAATCAAACTGCCGACATCGTGCAGCATGCCGGCTATGTAATACGGCTCGACTTGCCGTTCATCCATGTTTTTGGCGATGGTTCGGGCCGCCAGGCCGCAACCGATACTGTGCATCCAGAAGGATTGCATGTTGACCAGGTCCTTGGCAATCCCCTTGAACTGGTGGACCATGACCGTCGCCAGGGCCAGTTCCGTCACCTGGTCGATGCCGACAATACTCAAGGCGTGGGTAATCGTTTCAACTTTGGAATCCAACCCGTAAAACGGGCTGTTGGCGATCCGCAACATGCGGGCGGCCAGATTGGGATCGGCACTGATGATATCGCTGAAATCGCCAAAGGACACATCCGGATCCTGCACGGCTTTATGAAGTTTGTGGTAGATCGGAGGCGGCGAACCGATCCAATCCCCCACCACTTCACTTAGAACTAAACTTGCTCTTTTCATGTCTCAAGTAACTCCCGGCGTTAACATCCCTGCAAAAACTACCGGTTATGTGAAGTTTCAAAGATCAAAACCACGCTCAAACCGCTTGATAGCGGCCACAACCAGCTGGATGATCCGAATGCACTCAAATGAGATTAAACCTGAATATTTCAATAATTAAAGCTAATATTTATAGAGTAACAGACTAAATGGCCCTTCCAAGTTTTTTTCACATTTAATGGCAGCGGCCAAAAATTATTGATAAACCATTATTTAAAGCAGACCGGCGGCGGCGCGTGGGCCTGCCCGGGCGACGGTTCACAGAATTTGCCATACCCCTGTCAAAGGTTGTCCAAGAGTTTAAGAACGGGTTCCCATATATACCGATCTTTAGACCCATATCGGAGGGGATTGTCAGGGAAGGGTACGGGGACGCAGGTAAATCGCCACGATCAATATCGCCAATGCCACCACCCAGAATACGATATAGGTAGTCATGGATTGCCGGGCCTTTTGCTTTTCCAGACCGGTACGGGGTTTGATGCCTCGGGCGAGAAAGGTCACCTTGGCGGACAGGTTGACGGACACCACATTCACCGCCAGCAACAAGGCCGCCCCTACCGCCAGTTGAAATTTTCCCGCCCCCAGCATCAGTCCCATCGTCGCGGTGGGAGGCAGCAGAGCCACCGCCACCATCACTCCCACCAGAACGCTGGGCAGGCCCGTGGACAGGGACAACACCGCCGCCGCCCCGGAAGCCAGTGCCAACGCGATGGAATCCAGTCCGACATCCGTCCGGGCCAGCAGTTCCCGGCTGTCAAAATTAAGATGCCAGAGCTTTCCGATCAAAATAGAAAGTCCCAGCGCCACCACAAATCCGACGGCTCCGGTCTTTAACGATTTCCAGATCAGCTCGGTGTCTCCAAGAGCTGTGGCCAGAGCGAGAGCAATATTGGGACCCAGCAGAGGGGCGATCACCATCGCGCCGATCACCACCGCCACATTATCCTCCAACAGGCCGATGGCGACAACGATGGTCGACAGCACCACCAGGATCACATAGGTGCTGTTCAGCCGCGCGTTTTTTTCAATGTTGCTGTAGAGTTCCTCGCGCGTGGTGGAGCCGGATTTCATCATCCCCGAATTTTTGTCCCCGTCGGTTTCCACGCGGGGCAAAACCGCTTCTACCGCGGAAACCACGATTTTGGCTTTGGCGCTGTTGCTCAACGCACCTTGGAGTGCGTCCAGAATATCCTGTCTCTGTTCGTCTCCGACAATCAGGCGGATCACCTGGCGCCCGTCCTCCCCCTTGGGCCCCTTCCAGCAATCCAGCGCTTCATGCTGGTCTGCGATGGTGGTGATAATGTCCTGGTAACTGACGTCGGCGATAACTTCTATGATTTTCATAGGAGATTCAAAAAGAGAAAATAAAAGATTGCGGTTCGGCGCCCGGCTTAAATAAAAAAGGCCTGTGTGAATATTGTAAAGGAGGGTCCAGTTGAAATAAAGGGGTGAATTTTACGGCATACTCATAAAAAAAAGGGGGAAGGAACTTAGAGCTCCTTCCCCCTTACAGAATTCTCCCAAAAGAGAACTGCTTTTACTGTGATACCCGGTTTATA
>CBDVDB010000147.1:0-5631 GCA_965372625.1 uncultured Nitrospinaceae bacterium | reverse complement strand
TGGCATTGCCTTTTATTTCTACCCAAGATCGAATATAATGAAACTATTAATCAGGGCAGCTTCTTTATGAGTGCACCCATCCAAGTCATTAAGGGTTTTTTCAGAAAAACAGTTTCCGCCCGCCGATCCAATATCTGGCAGAAAACGCAAACTTATTGAAGCGCCTATAATGCCTCATTATTAATAATTTTAATAAATTTCATGAACAGTCGCAAATATCTTGACCGTTGTCCCATAGGTTGCGATTCCGAACTGAACGATACAGATATTTTTCTTCCTGAAGGCTGTTTGAAAGTATGCTCTCATTGCGGCCAGTTAATCAGTCAATGCAGTGAACAATCGTTTCAAAAATCGATGGAGGAATTTAACGACCCCAATGGCACTTGGCCCACTCCTAAAACCACACGCAGCCTTATCCGCAATACCAGGAAAATTCTAAAAGAAATTGAAGCCGTTACAGGAAAAGACCGAAGTCAAATTCGCCTGCTGGATGTGGGGTGTTCCAATGGAGCGTTCATTCACGTGGCAAATAAAATGGGAATGAATTGCGAAGGAGTGGAACCCGCAAAAGAGGCGGCGCAGGCAGCCCAAGAGTCAGGTTTAAAAGTTACCCATGGGTTTTTGGAGGAAATCAGCCTTCCCGACAACAGCTTCGATGTCATAACCATTTTCGAAGTGATCGAACATTTAAAAGATCCATTGAGCATATTAAAGGAATGCAAACGATTGCTCAAGCCGGAAGGAATACTAAGCATTCGAACCGGTAACACCGATAGTTGGACGGTAAAAGTTTTCAAAGGGAAATGGCATTACTTCAATATAGACAAACACGGCGGTCATATCAGTTTTTTCAATAAACAATCCATGTTCACCTTAGCCCAAAAGGCGGATTTTAAGGTAGAGCGATTTCAAACGTATCGCGTCGGTTATTGTGAACAGGATCAAGCGCCTTATTTAATTTATCGCCTTTTAAAAATATTGGCGGATTTGTCGAATCTTCCTGCCAAACTCTCCGGTAAAGGCCATGAGATGAGAGTTTACCTCAGAAACCCTTCATCCTGATCCAGCTCAATCCTTTGTTCCTTAAACTGCTCACACCAGATCACGCAGACAGGTGGCGATGGACTCCGTTGTCCACCCGGGTGGTATTGGACTTCAAAACATTGTGGAGTCGTTGCAGGTTTTCTTCGGTGCCGGGGCAATCATTCAGAGGGTGCCACAGGTGGATGACCGGAATCGCAAAGCGTCCTTCGAGGCGAAACACTCCGTTATTCATAATGCGGATCACCAGATCGGAATCCTCGTACCCCCATCCCTGGTAGCGTTCATCGAATCCATTGACGTCGAGAAAATCCTGCCGCCACATGCCGAGGTTGCAGGTCTTCACCCCATGCCACTTGCGGGGACGTAATTTCCGCAGGAAACCCAAAGGCAGTCTAAGCAGCGGAAGCAGGCGATTGGTCTGGCCGCGGAATCGAGCGGCGAGCCACTGAGCATAGGTCCATTGGTGAAGGGGCAGTTTGCGGTTCAGGGTTTCCTCGGTCAACTCGCGGCTCAACAACATCCGGTTCCCCGTGGTAAACCGGCGAGGTTTTCTCAGCCGGGCGTGGGCGGCCAGAAAGTCGGGAAACACCATGCAGTCTCCATCCAGAAACACCAGATAGTCCCCCCGGCTGGCGGCAACGGCTTTGTTGCGGATGGCCGCCGCGCGAAACCCCTTATCCTCGTGCCAAACCTGTTTCAGGATCAATTGGGATTCGGATTGAAACCGCTGAATCATTTGCCGGGTGCCGTCATGAGAGCCATCGTCAGCGATGATGACCTCAAAATCCTTACAGGTTTGAGCTTCCAGACTTCTCAATACCATTTCGAGGACGTCGGGACAATTATAGGTACTCAGGATGACGCTGATGCCTGGCGCTGTTTCTTTGTTAATTCTGGAATTCGATTCCTGCAACAGGATCAGTTTGACATATTTATAATAGGTGCCTTCGGCGTTGGATACGGCGATCATGAACCCACGTTTCCCGTCCAGAAATCCGGCCCGGAGGAAGTAAGTTCTCATGAAAGCCCAAAGACCTCTCCAGACCGCTTTCAGCAAACCGGATGTTTTGCCCGCCTGAAGAAGCATCTCCGCATTGTAAGTCGAATACCGGTTCACCTTGTCGAGTACTTCTTCCATGTCATCGTAACTGTAATGAATGATAGGATTCTTGAGACGGCCCACCGGACCTTGCACATTCACGATCTCGTGAACCAGGGTATCGCTGAATTTTCCGGAGTCCCGCTGAAACAGCCGGATGATATGATCCGGCCACCAACCGGAATGATGGATTCGCTGTCCGCAAAAATGGGACGCTCTGGGAATTTCATATCCCTGATAGTGATCCGTTTTCACAGCCTGCTCAATTTCCGCGCGGAGTTCCGGGGAAATCCTTTCATCGGCATCGACTGATAAAATCCAGTCTCCCGTGGTCTTGGCCAGCGCCCGGTTTTTTTGCGGGCCGTATCCGGGCCAGTCGGTTTCGAACACTTGATCCGTGTACTCGCGGCAAATTTCAACCGTGCCGTCCGTACTTCCGGAATCCAACACCACGATTTCGTCCGCCCATTGTACCGTTTCCAGACAATGGCGGATATGCTGCTCTTCATTTTTGGTAATGATAATGATACTAAGCATTTTCTTTATTGCCAAAACGTGTCAAGGGAGCAAAAAAGACCGCGGAAAAATATATAATAAACATTCCCTCCGTATGATCCAGAAAAAAAGAGTTCGCCATACATCCCGCCGCGGTGACCAACGCCAGCCCCATCGCCAGGTTTTTATTCAATGGGGCCAGCCGAAACGAATATTTCCACTGACAGAACATGAAATAAAAGAGGAACCCAACTCCCACCAGCCCTGTCTGCACTCCGATCATCAGATATTCGTTGTGCGGGTTGGCGGTCTTGAGTTCAATCCCTTTGGCCTCCGCCAAGGCGGCGTATTGGCGCTCGAAACTTCCGGTGCCGTGCCCGAACACCGGCCGCTCGGCCATTAAATTGTAACTGTTTTCAATAAACTCCATTCGCTTGCCGATAGAGGACTCCGTGCTTCCGGATTTTAAATAGACCTGCACCTTTTCAACCATTCCCCCCATCTGCCGATTATACGTATCGGAAACCCCACCCACACCGAAATGAAGAACCACCAACGCCGCCATTCCCAAGGCGGCAATCCTCCATTTAAACTGCTGAATCACCAGCAGGAAGCCCAGCAGATAATAAATCACGAAACCGGTCCGTCCGTCGGTCATAAAAAACAGGTTCACCGTCGCCGCAATGAACACCCCAATGGCCGCAATGATTCGAGAGCGATCGATTCTTTTATGCAGAATATGCGTCATCAGCCCAAAGGCAAAAACCGCCAGCAAAAAGCTGTGGATAATACTATCTTTGAAGGCATTTCCCGTTCTCAAAGCGGGATCCAGGTTGTCCGGATAAGAAAAAAATTTATAAAATGAAAAGACCAGGGTCAACAGCATGGCCAGGGCAAAAGCCTTTTGAGCCCAGTCTCGATGCTCTTCCTTAGCGAGAAAAGGAATTAAAAATACCAACAACAACAACTCCCGGTATTTTTTCAACACTTTGCCCGCCTCGCCGAAAGATACCGGGGTGTAAATCATTCCCACTATAAGAATCAGAAAAAGGAGAAGTGACGCCTGCACCACCGGGTTGGAACGTACCAGATTTTTTACAGTTTTATAATGGCCCGCAAAAAACCACATTACCAAAACTAAAACACCCAGAATATCCGTCAACGAGGTGCTGACGGGAATGGCGAAACCCAGCGCCACGGTCAGAAAGATTCCCGACTGATGAGCCTTTTCAGCCCAAGTCATAGCGCTCCAATTTAATGTAAGAGCCTGGCTTTCCACGATTCAGCGTTTCTCCAGTAAATAAGGAGGGGAGCCACTTATCTCCTTGTCAAATTGGAAGATGTGCCCGCAGGCGCGCCCATTTCAGGGCCAGTGTTTCCTCCGGTTCCGCCAACGGCCCGTCGAAGGGACTCCCGATGTTAAGATAATATTTTGTAAATTTCGAGCTGGAGATTCCCCATTTTTCCCGAAACTGCCGGCGTCCGTCGTTTTTGACGACGCGCCCGGTGGTTTTGCACATAAAATGAAACACCCGGCTGCGGCCGCATCCCTTGAACAGGCGTACCCCCGCCTGCCACAGCTTGCGGGAAAAGTCGGGGTCCGAATACATCCCCGGTGAAAGCTCGACGCTGTATCCGCCCACCAGATCCCACAATTTCTTAGGAACGATGTTGGGCGGCCAGGTGCCGCCCTGCCAGTCCTCTTTCGGTAAATTCATGCACTGCTCCAGCAAAGCCTCTTCACGAAAATTTTCAATCGAGTCGCCGAAAGCGCCGGAGACGATCACGCAGCGGTTACCGGACTCTCTGGGCTCGATGAGGGTACTCGACATGAAAAACGAAGAGTGGTCCAGCGCCGAAATATCTTCCCATAAATAATGGTCCCAGTCCGGGCAGACGACCATATCGTCGTTCATGTAAACCAGGTAATCGGTTTTCACCAGCGTCGCGGCGGCATTGACAGCATAACAGACGCCCACGTTTTTCGCCGAGCGGGAATGGTCCAGCTTCTGCCCTTCCACCCAGTCCCGCGTTCCGTCCGATCCTTCGTTCACATGCAGGATGATCTGATGCGGATAACGCGAGTGCCTGCGGAGGCTGTCCACGCACAACCGGACATAGGGGAGATTATTCCAGGTGGGAATAACGATCGAAAAACGGGCTTCTGAGTTCCTGGAATATTCTTTAAACTCGATCGGTTCCAAACAACCTTCCTTTGAAAAACTGAGGGTGGGTCAGCGAGCCCGCTTTTGATTCTCGCCGGAAAAATTGTAACGAATCTGATCGCGGTATTGCATGGCAGTGAAATACGCGTACGGTCCCTGCGACTGAATCAAGTAAAGTTCTCCCGGAAAACGTTTTTCCAGTTTTCTGAATTCGCCAATGCGGGTCAGCCACGTGGCCCGCTGATTTTTTTCGAACGAGGCCATGACCGCCTCCGGCTGGCCCACCGGGTCCGCCAGCCAACGGTCCGAATAAAACAAAATCGCATTCCGGGGATGCCAGAGGGACAGTTGGTAGTTTCCCAGGAACGTTTTTTCCGGAGTATTCAGCCGAATAGAGGGCGCCAGCAACCGCACTTCCCAACTGTTGCGCCTGAGGCTGGCGGCCTGCTTCATCTCGATGGGGGTGACGTTGATGACCAGCACCGTCAGCATGACCCCGCCGATCAACCAGGGCAACAACTTATCCTTCCATTCCGGCAGCAGCCAATTGCCGAGGGTTTTCGACACGATGATAGCCAGAGCCGGAAACATCGGCAAGGCATAGCGAAAGTACTGGGCGTTGCTGAGACTCAATACCACCAGGATGATCGCCACCCAAAGCACCACCAGCAGGTAATGATCCTTCTTTTCCTCTTTTTCCTCAAACGCCTTTTTGCCGAACTGCCAGCACCCGGCCGCGGCAAAGGGAAGCCAGGGCCAGTAGTTTCCGAAAAAGCCCTTCAGGTATCCCAAAAAATAAAAAGGTCCGGCATTCGGCGTGGCGGGGTC
>CBDVDB010000146.1:0-5649 GCA_965372625.1 uncultured Nitrospinaceae bacterium | reverse complement strand
TATAGGTTTTTTACCGACTCGCGACATATTTTCTTCCTTACCAGACGTGACCCAACACTTCGCCCCCGATCCCTTTTTCGCGGCAGACGCCGTCGGTGATCACTCCGGACGAGGTGGATACGATAGCGACTCCCAATCCATTCAATACTCGGGGCAACTTGTCTTTGTTGACGTAGACTCTGCGGCCCGGCTTGCTGATCCGCTTGATTCCGTGAATGGCAGATTCGCCATCCCTGTACTTCAGGTAAACCCGGAGCAGACCCTGTTTGTCGTCCTCCGCCACTTTGAAATTCCGGATAAAGCCTTCATCCCGCAGAATTTCGGCGATCCGGGTTTTCATTTTGGAATTGGGCATATCCACCTTCGGGTGTTCCGCCTGAATACCATTTCTAATGCGTGTAAATAAATCCGCAATGGGATCGGTCATCGACATATCTGAAACTGTCTCCTGATTAGTCTTCCGTTTACCAACTGGCCTTGGTCACTCCGGGAATTTCCCCCAGCAGCGCCCGTGTCCGGAAACAAATACGGCACAACCCAAACTTTCTCAGGAAGGCACGCGGCCGGCCGCAGACATTACAACGGTTGTATTCCCGAACCTTGAATTTCTGCTTTCGGTTGGCTTTGGCAATTAAACATTTCTTGGCCATAATTTACTCCGGGTCTCGTCCGTTCAGTTTCTTAACGGGAACCCCATGGATTTCAGTAAAACCTTACCCGCTTCATCCGATTGCGCGGATGTGCAGATGGTGATATTCATTCCCTTGATATGCTCGATCTTGTCGAAGTCGATTTCCGGAAAAATCAACTGCTCTTTCAATCCCAACGTATAATTACCCCGTCCGTCAAACGACTTGGGGGACAATCCTTTGAAATCCCGCACACGCGGCAGGGAAAAACCGACCAGTCTTTCAAAAAATTCGTACATGCGGTTGCCGCGAAGCGTCACGCGCACGCCTATGGCCAACCCTTCCCGCAACTTGAAATTCGATATGGCTTTTTTAGCCCGGGTCACTACGGGCTGCTGGCCGGTAATGATCCGCAGTTGTTCCACTCCCGCATCGATCAGTTTGCCGTTCTGCAGTGCCTCCCCCAGTCCCATATTAACGACAATTTTTTCCAGCCGGGGAACCATCATGACATTTTCCAGCCCGAGGTCCTTCTGAATCTGGGTTTTGAGTTTTTCGTTAAATACTTTTTTTAAATTCGCCATAATTTCAAGTTACTGCAATCTCTTGAGGATTACCCCTTATCCACTACTTCACCGCATTTAACACACACCCGGACCCGTTTGCCGTCTTCCAGTTTTTTGCGCTTGATCCGTACCGCCTTGCTGCACTTATCGCAGACCAGCATGACATTGGAGATGGCCAGCCGCCCTTCTTTTTCGACAATACCGCCCTGCTTGTTCTGCGCGCTGGGTTTGGTGTGCCGCTTGACCATATTCAGCTTTTCAACCGTCAGCCGCCCCTCGGCGGTAAACAACGCCAGGATTTTCCCCTGTTTGCCTTTTTCCCGTCCGGCAATGATTTCCACGAAGTCATCTTTCTTTAATTTGAGCTTGATTCCGCTCATCACAATACCTCCGGCGCCAGTGACAGGATTTTCAAATATTTTTTAGCTCTCAATTCACGCGCCACGGGGCCGAAGATCCGGGTTCCGACCGGCTCTTTGGCGTCCGTGATCAGCACGGCGGCGTTGCTGTCAAATTTAATGTAACTGCCTTCCGCGCGGCGAATTTCCTTGCGGGTGCGAACCACCACGGCTTTTCTGACATCGCCCTTTTTAATCTGACTTTGCGGCTCACACTCCTTCACCGCCACAACGATGATATCCCCTACCGAGGCATAACGGCGCCCGGTACCGCCCAGTACCTTGATGCATTGCACCTTTTTGGCTCCGGAGTTATCCGCCACATCCATTACCGTTCTTAATTGAATCATAGTTGCTCAGTCCGGTTAAACGCTCTGCGTCGCTTTTAATACCTGGATCAGGTTCCAGCGCTTGGTTTTGCTCAACGGTCTCACTTCCCGCATGGAAATAAAATCCCCAATCGAACATTGGTTTTTTTCGTCATGACATCTGAACTTCCTGGTCCGTTTGACCACCTTTTTAAAAGTGGGGTGAATGAATTTGCGCTCCACCTCAACAACGACGGTTTTATCCATCTTATTACTGACAACGGTGCCGGTGATCACTTTCTTGATTTTTACCTTTTCCTGACTCAATGGGCCTCCATGAACGTTTCCAACCGTATCCAATTATTTTTTATCCGCTGCGAGCTTGCTTTCTTTTCCCTTTGCGAGCTTGCCTTCTTTTTCCTTTGCGGGCTTGCCTTCTTTTTCCTTTGCGGGCTTGCCTTCTTTTTCCTTGCCGACCGCCGAGGGCTCGGCCACTGGCGGATTAGCCTTGAGGGTCAAAATCCGTGCGATATCCCGCCGCATATATTTCATCCGGCCGGGGTTCTCGATTTTTCCCGTCGCCATTTGGAATTTTAAATTAAAATATTCTTCGCGCAGGTCGCTTAACTTTTCCTCGCGTTCCTTTTCCGAAAGCTCTGTTAATTCGTGAATCTTCATAAACGCAATCCCATTTTCCCTTTATTTCGCCACAAACCGGGTGGGAACAGGAAGTTTATGCGACGCCAGCCGGAATGCTTCCTTAGCCACCGCTTCCTCCACCCCAGCCATTTCATATAAAATTCTTCCCGGCTTGACCACGGCCACCCAGAATTCCGGGTTCCCCTTGCCTTTACCCATGCGGGTCTCGGCCGGTTTCTTGGAGATCGGCTTATCCGGAAAAATGCGGAGCCAGATTTTGCCGCCGCGCTTGACGTGACGGGTCATGGCAATACGGGCCGCCTCGATCTGCCGGTTGGTGATCCAGCCGCAGGACAGGGCCTGTAATCCGTATTCGCCGAAACTCACGGACCCTCCCCGGTACGCGGTGCCACGCATTTTCCCTTTATGGCGTTTCCGGTATTTAACTTTTTTGGGCATCAACATGATGCAAACTCTCCTGATAAACCGGTATTACGCGCCGGACGTTTCACTGCTCTCTTCTCTTTTCGCCGGAATCCCGGGTTTTTCGAAAACCTCACCTTTATAGACCCAAACCTTGATGCCGATAATTCCGTAGGTCGTCAACGCTTCCGCGGTTCCGTAATCGATATCGGCCCGCAGGGTATGAAGCGGCACCCGGCCTTCCCGGTACCATTCGCTGCGGGCAATTTCGTGTCCGCCCAGCCGGCCGGAACATCGAATTTTGATGCCCAGCGCGCCGAACCTGAGAGACGATTGCACACTCTTTTTCATGGCGCGGCGGAAAGAAATCCGTTTCTCCAACTGCAAAGCGATGTTCTGCGCCACCAGATTGGCGTCCAACTCCGCCCGGCGGATTTCTTTGATATTCAGGTTGACCTGCTTGCCGCCGATGATGCGCTGCAGCTCTTCTTTCAACCGGTCCACTTCCAGCCCCTTTTTACCGATGATAATCCCCGGCCGGGCGGTGTGAATGTTTATGCGTATCCGGTTGGCGGACCGCTCGATTTCCAGATTGGCAATCCCCGCGTGGGACAGATTTTTCCTCAGAAAGTTCCGGATCTTGATATCCTCCTGCAACAGTTCTGGAAAATCTCTTTTACCAAACCAATTGGACTTCCAGGGTTTGTTGATTCCCAATCGAAATCCGTACGGATGCACCTTTTGTCCCACAATTCCTCCGAATCTATTTTTCGTTTAACACGATAGTGATATGACTGGTCCGCTTTTTGATGAGGTTGGCCATTCCCCGCGCGCGGGGCATCTGACGTTTCCAGGCCACTCCTTCGTCCACCGTAATTTTCTTTACAAACAAATCGTCGACATCCACCACCTTATGGTTTTCCTCGGCATTGGCCAACGCCGATTTCAACAGCCGTTGAATTCCCCGGGCGGCTTTTTTGCGCGTGAAGGTGAGTACGTTCATCGCCTCATTCACATTTTTACCGCGAATCATATCGGCTACCAGCCGGGCTTTCCGGGGTCCGATGCGGGTATGTCTCAATCGTGCTGTTACATCCATAACTGAAATTCAACCTCGTTGATTAACCTTTAGGCGGCACTACCTTTTTGGTTTTACCGCTATGCGCCCGGAACATTCGGGTGGGAGAAAATTCCCCCAGTTTGTGGCCCACCATGTTTTCGGTGACGAACACCGGTATAAACTTTTTCCCGTTATGCACCGCCAGGGTATGGCCGACGAAATCCGGTGTAATGGTCGAGCGGCGCGACCAGGTCTTCACAATCTTCTTGTCATTAGTCCGGTTTAACGATTCGATTTTCTTCTCCAGATGCTCGTCGATAAACGGTCCTTTTTTCAGCGATCGCGCCATTCAAATTCTTCCTTATTCATACAACAGATTATTTTATGATTACCGTTTCTTTTTCTTCCGGCTCAAAATGTATTTACTGGACGGTTTTTTCACTTTCCGTGTTTTATAACCTTTGGCCGGTGTGCCCCAGGGACTGCAGGGGTGCCTGCCGCCGGAGGAGCGGCCTTCGCCGCCGCCCATCGGATGGTCCACCGGGTTCATCGCCACCGCCCTTACGCGCGGACGTATACCCATCCACCGTTTGCGGCCGGCCTTACCGATGGAAACGTTTTCGTGATCGGTATTCCCGACCGATCCCACCGTGGCCCGGCATTTAACTTCCACCAGCCGGACTTCCCCGGAACCTAATTTAATATTGGCGTAATTGCCCTCTTTCGCCATCAACTGAGCTGACGCTCCGGCGCTACGGGCGATCTGCGCGCCTTTTCCGGGGCGCATTTCGATATTATGAATCTGCGTTCCTTCAGGAATCTTCTCCAGCGGCAGACAGTTTCCCACAGTCACTTCCGCGTCCGGGCCGGACATAACCGTGTCGCCGTCTTTCAATCCCTTGGGAGCGATGATGTATCGCTTATCTCCGTCGGCATAAACCAGCAGGGCGATATGGGCCGACCGGTTCGGGTCGTACTCGATTCCCGCTACTTTGGCGGGAACGCCATCCTTGTTCCGCTTGAAATCAATCACCCGGTACAACTTGCGGTGCCCGCCGCCTCTGCGGCGCGCGGTAATCCGGCCATTGTTGTTCCGTCCCCCTTTGCGGGAAATCGAAACCAGAAGGCTCTTCTCCGGCGTGCTCTTGGTGAGCTCGGCAAAATCGGAGATGGTCTGGAACCGGACTCCGGCGGATGTTGGATTGAGTTTACGTACGGGCATATTCTTTACACACCTTCAAAAAAGTCGATGCGGTCTCCCTCTTTCAACAGCACGATGGCTTTCTTCCAGGCCTTGGTCTGGCCCAGATGCTTTCCGAACCGCCGACTTCTGGGTTTAACGTTAAGGGTATTCACACTGAGTACGGTCACGTTGAATATATTCTGCACCGCCTCTTTGATCTGCAATTTATTGGCGGTACGCTTCACCTGAAACATAACCCGGTTGGCCTGCTCCTGCATCATCGTACTTTTTTCCGTGATGAGGGGCTTCTCAAGAATTCTGTAAAAATCGGTCGCCATTCAGTTCAAACGCTCCTCAATTTTCTTGATGGATTCGGGTGTACACACGATCGTTTCATGGTACAGAAGATCGAACACGTTGAGTCCTTCGACCGGCAATACATC
>CBDVDB010000145.1:0-5663 GCA_965372625.1 uncultured Nitrospinaceae bacterium | reverse complement strand
TTTTTGCGGTGGCGGGCTTCGATTTTTTTTGTGCTTCGATTTTACGAAGGCCTTTTTTAATGGCTTTGACCATGGCGTCTTTAAGTATTCCAGAGGGCACTGGAATTTTTTTGCGCAGGGCCAGCGCCGTAAGTTCAGTTTTGGTCAATTTTGATAGTTCCGGGATTCGTGCCATGAGTTTTAATCTCTGGGAAAAATTGGGGTCGCCCGTCGTGGCGGCATTAAATGCAAACTCGGATCACTCCCCATAAAGAGATCGCGGGTTTTACAATGGTTTATGATGGGTTCCTGACGAGGCTCCCATTGCGTCAAGCTCCACTCTATTGTACAGATATTTTTTTTGTAGCGAAATTTAAATGAATCGGTTCTAATTGTAAAAAGGTTTAAAATAAAATTTAATCAATCATTTGCAACCCGTTGCCCAAAAGCTGCCGGCCAGACAGAATACCCATGCACCAAGTCAACGAAATATGCCAGAAAGGCGAACCTCTTGCTCTCAAGACGGATGGGCATTTGCGAGTGGTTTTTATCGGCGTGGGATCCGCTTTTGCCAAAAGGCGGCGGCAATCCAACATTCTATTGATCCAGGGGGACCACCATGTGTTGATCGATTGCGGCACCCAGGGGCCTTTGGCGCTGGACGATATCGGCTTGAGCGTGCAGGACGTCAATTGTTATCTCCCCACCCACAGCCATGCCGACCATATTGGGGGTTTTGAGGAGGTCATGCTGATGAACCGGTATGCCGACCCTCGAACCCTTCCGAAGCTGATTGTGCTCAGGGATTACCAGGACCTGTTGTGGAGCAAAAGTTTATCCGGCGGCGCGGAATATTGCGAGGCCAACCAGGGCCGGTCTCTCCAGATTTCCGATTTTTTCGATATCCTGCGGCCCCGTACCATCGAAATCTTTGGGCGGAAGTGCTGGGTGATTGAGTACGGGCCGCTGGAACTGCTGATCGTGCGGACCCGCCATTTCCCGGACACCGCCATCAGCGTCGATGAATCCCAGTGGTGCAGTGGAGTGTTGATCAACAAAAAGGTATGGATCTCGGGCGATACCATGTTCGACTGGGAGTACCCCGAGCGTTTCAGCAAGGAAGCGGAAGTTATGTTTCACGATTGCCAGTTGTTTCAAGGGGGCGTGCACGCTTCTTATCAGGAGTTGATGACCCTTCCTAAGGAAATCCGGGGGAAAATGTATTTGTACCACTTTGGAGATAATTGGGATCGCCCCGAATCCTGGGTCCGGAATACCGATAAATTTACGGGCGATCCTGTCGAGGACGGTTTTCTGGGTTGGACCCGGCAACAGGTGGCCTACGATTTTTAAGAGCCCTGGTTTAATTTCCCGCCTGAACCTCCAACGGGTTTAAGCAGGGGCTGTTAAAAAAGAGAAGCCCTGCTCCCACCGGCTCTGGGTGAGCTATTTACTCCTTATAGAACAATGATTTATTGTGGTGAATTTTTCCTTTAATTTTTGGGGGTTATAGGGGATACTATCAAAATAGAACACATTAACAATAACTGTAAGCTTTTGGAGGCATTATGAGCTGCTTTTTAATGATCAATAGTTGGGCGGGCGCCGACCAGGGGGAAGCGACGGAAAAAATGGCTCGCGTGTTTCGCATGGGTCCAGAAGAGGCTGACGCTATTATCGATAATCTGACCAACGGCAATCCCTGGCAATTCGACCATCAGGTTTCCAACAAGCAGTCGGAAGTGGCGGAACCCTATTTGCGAAGCCTTGGGTTTGATGTGGAGTGCATACCCGTGGTCGCTGGAGATGATTTTGGCATGCCCATGGCGGAGGGACCTGCCCCGAGCAAGGCGGGTGGTTTCCTGGATAAAATTAAAGGATTGTTCAAGCGCAAGTAGTCCTGATTTTTTTAAAATTAAGGTTCCTTCATTCACTGTTCCTTATCAACCATGGATGAGAAATGAGTTGTTTCATCAGCCTGTATTCATTTTCAGGCGAGGACCAGGATGCCACTGCGAAAAAGCTGGCCCTGATGTTCAAAATAGCCCCTCAACAAGCCAGCGCCATCATCGATCAGGTATCGAAGGGCGAGGTTTGGCGCACTCCCAAGGAAGTATCCGATCAGCAGGCCGCCGTGGTGGAAAAATATCTGCAAGGCATCGGTTTTAAGGTGGAACGCTCCGGACAGCAGGAAACGGTCGACCAGATTGCAGAATCCATAAAGCTGGAAAGAAAATCGTCGCATGATTCCCCTCCTGATAAAACCGCGCCAGGCTCTCCCGTCAATGGAGTTGCGAAAGAACAAGGGCCGCCCGGACAAGCCCCTCCGACAGGTTCCGCCGTCAGGCCTCCGGGAAACGGCGGCACAACGAACACCGGCGGGTCGTCTCCCAAGGGAATGCCCATCGGATTTCATGGCACCGGGGGCGGGCTGTTCAAAATCATGTTCGTCAACTGGATTCTGACCCTCCTCACCCTGGGAGTTTATTCTTTTTGGGGAAAAACCAAAGTTCGCCGCTATTTATGCGAGCAATCCTCCTTTGCCGGGGATCGATTTTATTATCATGGCACCGGATGGGAGCTGTTCAGGGGGGCTTTGATTTTTGGCGCGATGTTTGGTTTGTTCAATCTGGGACTTTACTCCATAGGCCAGATTTGGGGTATGGAGGCTCAAATGGTAGCGCAAACCGTGGGGCCGCTCCTTATTATATTTCTCTTTCCGATAATTTTGGTCGGCGCTTTCAAGTATCGGCTGTCGCGGACGGCTTGGCGGGGTATCCGGTTTTCTTTTCGGGGCAAGCGCAAAAGTGCCCTGTGGCTTTATATCAAAGGATATCTATGCATGATTTTTACCTTTGGTTTGTATACGCCCTATTTCACCATCAACGCGCAAAAATTCTGGATCAATGGGACCTATTTCGGCAACCAGTCTTTTAAATATGAAGGCAAAGGTAAGGATATATTCCAGGCATTTCTGGTATTGGTGTTGATGTATGTGCTGACCGTTGCCACTCCTCTATTGCTCCATAGCTACGTTCCGGGAATCGTGGAAGAACAGCTCGGCCCCATTATGATGATCATGTATATCCCATTAGTCATAGCTTTCATGTGGTATACTGTTTACCTTGCCCGATACAACTGGTCTAAAACTGAATTTGCCAGCGGCACGTTCCACTACGATGCGACGACCTGGCAATGGATCTTTTTGAACTTTACCAATCTGTTACTTATCGTCGTTACGCTGGGCCTTGCTATTCCGTTGGCCACTGTCCGGTCCCGCAGGTTTTTGGCGGATCACCTGGCGGTGGCAGGCAACATGCAATTATCACAGGTGGTCCAGGAAGCGCAAAAGAGCAGCGCCCTGGGTGAGGGAGTTGCCGATGGTTTTGATATTGACGTTGATATTGGAATCTGACCGGTTTCGCCACCCGCCTCTCCACAGGATATGAAAGCCTTCCAAACCGAGTTCCCGGGAACCTATTATGACGGGAAAAGTGCCAATACATATCCGGTCAAGCTCCGCCTGACCCGCGCGCAATTGGAATTGGTTTTTCCCCAGGGCCGTCAGGTTCTCTGGTCCTATTCCACCCTGAGTGTGTCCCAGACGGGCTCGACAGGTCCCGTACGCCTGGACCGTTCATCTTCCGAAAAAGACGTCCTCCCTGAATCCGTGGTCATAGAAGATCCGGAATTTCTCAAAGCGGCCCACCGTGTGGCTCCGGACGCCCTGGGGACCATTTGGAATCAACCGCACAAAAGATCGCTAAGATACTTTTTGATGATTCTGACTTGTGTCATCCTGCCGCCTTTTATTTTTGCGGTTTGGGTATATGGCATTCCGGCAATGACCGACGCCGTTGCTGATCGCGTTCCCACGGAATGGGAAGAGAAGCTGGGCCAGAATTATTATCAAACTTTATTTAAGGACTCCATAAAGGAACCCGATCCTCAAGTGAGAAAGGCGTTGGATGAAATTTCCAGGCGATTGCTGGCATCGGTCCCGGATCAACCTTATCACTTCCGGGTTTATGTCCATCCGTCTAAAATGGTCAATGCCATGGCTTTGCCGGGGGGTACGATTATCTTGTTTCAGGGTCTCATCAACAAAACGGAAACCCCGGAAGAGCTGGCAGGGGTGATGGCCCATGAATTCCAGCATGTGTTGAAACGCCACTCCACGCGCGGTATCATTCGCTCGGAGGCGATCAATATATTGGCAACCGTTGTTTCCGGCGATTCCATGATGAATGTCCTTATCCAGGCCGGCGGCGTGTTGGAATTTTTGCGGTACAGCCGGGAGTTGGAATCGCAGGCGGATGCGGAAGGGATGAAGATGATTCTGGCTTCCCAGGTCGATCCGCAGGGGATGGTCCGGGTTTTTAAAATGCTGGAAGAACAACAGCATCTTCAGTTGGAAGCGCTGGAAAAAGATATGGATGAGATTGATCCGAAAGAGAAAGACCTGGAAGAAAAGGAATCGAATGACCCGGAATCAGATAAGGAAGTTTCAGAACTCAATGAATGGATGAAATACTTTTCCACCCACCCCGCCGGCGAGGACCGGGTTGAAACTCTTAAAAAAATGGCTGAACAAACTATCCAAAAACCAAAGCCCCTGCTTCCCGGTTTTGATTGGAAAAGCATGCACCGGGAAACGCAGGACCAGGATTTTATTTTCTAACTTTTTCCCGGAGCATTCATGATCGTCGTTACCGGCGGCGCGGGTTTTATCGGCAGTGCCCTCGTTCATGCCCTCAACCGGCGGGGATGCACCGACATTCATATCGTCGATGTCGAAGATCATCCCGAAAAAAAGAACAATCTGGCCCCGCTGAAATATTCGCGCCTCCTCGAACCGGACGCCTTTCTCAAACAGGTGCGGGACGGAACCTTGACAGGGGTGGACACCTTGTTCCATCTCGGGGCTTGTTCTTCCACGACGGAAACAGACGTCGACTTTCTAAATAAAAATAATTTTCAATACACCCAACACTTGGCCCGGTACTGCCTGGACCGGGGAATCCGGTTCATCTATGCCTCCAGCGCGGCGACCTACGGCGACGGCCGCCAGGGCTACTCGGACGACGAGTCCCTACTGGCGGCGCTGAAGCCCCTCAACCCTTACGGACAAAGCAAGCAGGATTTTGACCTGTGGGCCAAACAGGAGGGGATGTTGGGCCGCATCGTGGGTCTCAAGTATTTTAATGTCTTCGGACCCAACGAATACCATAAGGAAGACATGCGGAGCATGGTGCTGAAAGGCTTCGAACAGATTCGCGCCACACAAAAGATCCGCCTGTTCAAGTCCTATCGTCCGGAGGTTGGCGACGGGGAGCAGGTGCGGGATTTTATATACATTCAGGACGCGGTGGCGATGACGCTGTTCTTCCTGGATCATCCGGAGGTCCACGGCCTGTTCAACGTGGGCTCCGGCCAGGCGCGCTCCTGGAACGATCTGGCGCGGTCGATCTTCAGCGCGATGCAGCGGGAAACGGTAATTGAATACATCGAGATGCCCGCATCCGTTCGGGATCAGTATCAGTACCACACCTGCGCCGAGATCGGTAAAATTCGCGACGCGGGATACACCTCGCCTCTCACCTCCCTCGAAGCCGCTGTGGACGACTATGTGAAGCAGTACCTCATCCCCGGCCAGCACCTGCCCGGAGGGGGAACTCGCTGAC
>CBDVDB010000144.1:0-5672 GCA_965372625.1 uncultured Nitrospinaceae bacterium | reverse complement strand
CCTTTGATGCGTTCCACCAGCGGTTGTTTGAAGCAGTGGTTCATGGTATCGACCAAATCCCAGGCGCGGCGGTAACTGAGCCCCAACTCACGCGCGCCGGCAGAGATGGACCCGGTACGCTCGATGGCCTCCAGCAGGTCCACTTTGCCCGGTCCCAGCGCGATATTTTTGCCGGCCATGATGCGGATGCGGGGACGGCAGATGAAGGGTTTTTTTTTGGATGCCGACAAGGGGCGCCTCGTTACTTTTTGGAAGGGGGCAGACGGGTGATGCCTACCACGTTGGGAATCGGCCAGGCCACGCGATTGGCGTCGTTTTCGTTGGAGCCGGTCGAATAACTGCCCACGTGTTCCAGTTCATTCTTGGCGGAGCGAATATACATCTGGGCTTCGGAGCCGCCTTCCACGTACATGGCCCGTTTCAGTTGGATGGGAAGTTTCAGCAGGTTGTCGATCAAGTCGTGCGTGCTGAACGGGGAGCGGACATGGATGAACAGGATGTGTCCCGTTTTGTCCATTCCGATAGCCGCCGTGCTCCATTTTTTATCCTGTTGTTCCCAGACGTTTTTACCGTCGCAGGAAATCATGCGGATGTTTTGGATCTGGGTGTGGTACAGCGTGCGCAAATGGTCCACGTTCTGGCAGTCCCGGTCCAGAATCTGAGTTTGCGGCAGGGATTTCTTTTTGGGATCAAACACCAGCAGCGCGCGGTCCTTGGAAAACCAACTGTTATTGACGTGGCCGAAGGTTTTCATCAGGGACACGCTGGTGAGTTTGTCGGCCTGGTACATGCTGGCGTTGATGGCGGCGACCATTCCTTTTCGGCGGACCCACTCTTTGGCGGACAGGCGTTTGGCTCCGGGCGAGGCCGAAGCATTCAACAGCCGGAATTGAAACCGTTTAGGGTCGATTTTTAATATTCGAATCAGGTTGTCGCCCACCGGGGATTTTTGAGGGGAAGCAAAGGTTCCAAATTCCAATCCCGGCTCCAATCGAATCCATGGCTTCCGCTGGGGTTCTTTGCCCACGACCAAGCCTTCGGAAAAAAGCCCGATCCCAGACAGCACGCCTGCTATCAGGATGAAGCAAGTCAGGATTCTTGGAATCATATCAAGCCTTTAAGAAACTCAGGGATGATTTCGGCCCCTTGGAAACAACCGGAACCCCCTCCGGGTCACGCTTAAGACTTCCAGGATAATTATAGCAGGAAACTTTTGCGGAACAGGTGTAAATTGATGAATTCGTTCATGTTGTTTTTCCCGCCCGTAGAAGAAGAGGGGCTTAAATATGGTGAAATTTTGTAACCATCGGTTGATTATGTTAAAAATTTGTTTATAATAGATTCACTTCAAATGTATCCCCGGAAATGATTCATTTGAAAAGCCTTTAACTGATTTAAAACCCTGAATTGAAGATTTATTATTCTTCAATATAAAATTCTGGAAAAAAAGGGTATATATAAAGTTGCAGGGGTATTTAGGGTCTGTTTTCTGGAGAAACCGCAACTCTCCCGGTCCTGTTCGCAGAGGCAACCATGTCCCTTACGATCCGCCGGTCACCGAATTTCGCAGTTGTATTTGTAAAGTAAAATTTAATTAAACAGGAGAAGGACATGAACATTTTGTTTAGAGTTTTAGCAGTATTCGCTATTCTGTTCCTCGTTGGTTGTGGGACCACGGGCGGTTCCTCCGGTGGTGGACCGGCTCCTGCCGCTGTCTCGGATAGTGGAGGATTGTCGGACGCACAACTCGAAAAAATGGGCATCAAGGAAACATACGGCAATAGAAAGTAGTATTTATTTGTATCAAGATGCGCGGGCCTTCAGGGTCCGCGTTTTTTTTTGCCTGAAACCGGCTTAGCGGGAGTTGAGCAGGGTCAAAAATTCCGAGAGATTTTCCAGGACCACATCAGCCTCTTTAAAATCGATGTTCTGGTTGAGGCGGTTCCGGATAATGACGCATGTCATGCCTGCCTTGTGGGCGGCGGTGAGCCCTTTCAGCGCGTCTTCCACCACCACGCATTTCTCCGGGGGCAGGTCCAGCTTGCGCGCGGCTTCCAGAAAAATATCCGGAAACGGTTTTTCCGGCCGGGGTGGCTCTTTGCCCAGGATGGTCTGAATCAGCGAGTCCGCCTCGGCGTGTTGCAGGATGGCGCGGATGTCGTGGGCCCATGAACCCGAAGCGATGGCCACTTTATACCGGCCGTTGATTTTCTGGATGAACTGTCTGGCTTCGGGAAACAATGGGATGTCTCCACTCTGGCAGAACCGGGAGTAAATTTCGAATTTCTGTTGCCGCATATCCTCCGGCTTCACATCCAGCTTTAAATTATACCGCTCCACTTCGCCCTGAATCCCCGTACCCTTGGACGTGAACTCCACCCAGTATTCATCGGGATCGAGGGTATGCCCGTACTTCTCGAACACTTCGTTATAAGCGCGGTAGTGGAAAGGTTCCGAATCGGCGATCAAGCCGTCGAAATCGAGAATGATGCCTTCGCACTTCTCCAGCAGGGATGCCAGTTTTTTTATTCTTTGCGGGGAACCGGTTTCGCTCATAGGATGGTTGAAAGGTGGAGGAATGGATTTAACGGTAAACGGAGTTCGCCAGCCGTTCCGTGCGCACTCCGGAGTTCTCACTGTCCCAGGACCAGTAAATCCATTGCGCCTTGCCGCGCAAATTATTCAGGTCCAGAACTCCCCATACCCGGCTATCGGAACTGTTTTCCCGGTTGTCCCCCATAACGAACAAATTGCCCTCCGGTATGCGCAGGGGGGGCATGTTGTCCCGGGTGATGGGTGAAGGCGGCTGCGTGTGATACGCATAGGGTTCTTTCAATAACTTATCATTGATGTATATCTTCTGCCGGATGATCTGGATGGTTTCCCCCGGCAGGCCGACCACCCGCTTGATGAAATCCTTTTCCGGTTCCAGTGGAAATTTAAAAACGATGATGTCTCCCCGTTTCGGAACGCTGGAGAAAAAATGATAATCCGGAAACAACTGGTAATTGATGAAGGGAATTTCGTTGGGAATATGGATGCTGTAGCTGAATTTGGAAACCAGCAGATGGTCGCCCACCAATAAGGTCGGTTCCATGGACCCCGTCGGGATTTTGAACGCCTGGATGATGAAGGTGCGGATCAGCAGGGCCAGAACCAGCGCGATAACGAGCGCTTCCGCGTACTCGCGCAGGACTGTTTTCTGCGGTTTTCCGTCCTTCAGCTTGGCCACCGGTTTATCCGGCGCCTCGTTTGTTTGTTCTTCAGGTTGTTCGGGATTATTTGACATCCGTTCTCAGTACCGCCAGAAATGCTTCCTGCGGAATTTCCACTTTGCCGATTTGTTTCATTTTCTTTTTGCCGGCCTTCTGTTTCTCCAGCAATTTCCGCTTGCGGGTGATGTCGCCGCCGTAGCATTTAGCCAGAACGTTTTTGCGGAGAGCTTTGATGATCTCCCTGGCGATGATTTTACCGCTGACCGAGGCCTGGATGGCGACTTCAAACATTTGCCGGGGGATCTGTTCTTTAAGCCGTTTGACCAACTCCCGTCCCCGGTTGTACGCCTTGTCCTTATGAACGATCATCGAAAGCGCGTCCACCAGGTCCCCGTTAAACAGGATGTCCAACTTTACCAGATTTGATTCCCGGAAATCTATAAAATCATAATCGAACGAAGCGTATCCCTTGGTCAAGGACTTGAGCCTATCGTAAAAATCCAGGACGATTTCGCTGAACGGCAGATCGTATTGCAGCATGACGGTTTTGGTCGTCAGGTATTCCATTTTGGTTTGCAGGCCGCGGCGGTCGCGCGCCAGGGCCATGATGGTGCCTATATATTCTTCCGGTACGATGATGGTTCCCTTCACGTACGGCTCTTCAATCCGGTCGGCCCGCGTTTGTTTGATCAGATTCACGGGATTGTCGATCATTTCTTCTTCGCCGTTTTCGTGGATCAGCCGGAAGATGACCGTGGGGGCGGTGGTCAACAGCTCCACCCGGTACTCCCGTTCCAGCCGCTCGCGGACGATCTCCATATGCAGAAGCCCCAGGAACCCGCAACGGAACCCGAACCCCAATGCGATGGACGTTTCCGGTTCGTAGGTGAAGGATGGATCGTTCAGCCGCAGTTTCTTGAGCGCGTCGCGCAGCGGTTCATAATGGTCTCCCTGAATGGGATACAGGCCGCTGAACACCATGGGTTTCACATCCTTGTAACCGGCCAGCGGCGTGTCGCACGGATGGCCCGCTTCGGTGATGGTGTCGCCGATACGGGTCTGGTCGAGTTCCTTGATGCCGGCCATGACATATCCCACTTCTCCCGCGCTCAATTGCTTGACCCGGCGGGGAGCGGGGGTAAAGGTGCCCAGCTCTTCCACCACGAAGCGATTGTCCGTTGCCATCATCAGAATTTCCATGCCCTCACGGAGCGTGCCGTCCATGACGCGGGTCAAAGTGACCACCCCCCGGTAGGAGTCGTACCAGGCATCGAACAACAGGCTTTTGAGAGGGTTTTTGGTTTTCCCCGAGGGTGGTGGAATGAGACGGATCACCGCTTCCATCAATTCCCTGATCCCGGTTCCTTCCTTGGCGCTGACCAGAACCGCGTCCGACGAATCGATTTGCAAGATGTCTTCCAGTTGTTCCATGACTGCTTCCGGATCGGCGCTGGGCAGATCGATTTTGTTGATGACGGGAATGATATGCAAATCGTGCTGCATCGCCAGGTTGACGTTGGCGATGGTTTGCGCCTGAATGCCCTGCGAGGCGTCGACCACCAGCAGAACGCCCTCACAGGCGGCCAGACTGCGCGACACTTCGTACGAGAAATCGACGTGGCCGGGAGTGTCGATCATGTTGAACACGTATTGTTCACCATTATCGGCTTTATAGTTGAGGCGCACGGTCTGCGCCTTGATGGTGATGCCGCGCTCGCGTTCCAGATCCATGCTGTCCAGAACCTGATCCTTCATCTCCCGTTTCTGCAATCCGCCGGTATCGAGAATCAGTTTGTCCGCCAGCGTGGACTTGCCGTGGTCGATGTGGGCGATGATGGAAAAATTGCGTATGTTTTTTAATGGCATGAAAAATTCGTGTTGGTCTTCAAATTAATGATCGCTCGTTTCAATCAATGAAAGAACCGGGTAAGGGTTGATGGGAAGCGGGGGTCCGCCGCAAGCCGGGCCTACGTGGTTTTGGCATCCACCTGGGGAAACGATATCCCCGGGGACATTTTCCGGGAGGAAGATTTAAACATCCGCTGCCCTGGGTTCTGCGGTACCAGAGGCAGGGGGTAGAGATCGGACAGCCGGTGCAGATAGCTCCGCCATTCTTTAAACCGGAGTTTGATCGCTTCGTAATCCCGCGCATTATCGATATCCAGTGTCGATCCGGGCAGTGGGGACTCCAATCCCAAAAATCTTGTTTTCATGATGCTGGAGATACAGGCCTCCAATCCCTTTTTGGGAACCCATGACCGGAAATACCGTACCAGAGGCTGGATGCGCAGCCAGGAAAAAATCATAGCCAGCAACAAACCGATGTAATATTTATAACGCTTCTGCTTATCTTTACCGATGATTTCCAATCCGAAAAGCAGCATGTTTTTAATATTGCGCTGATACCGGTATTGGTACATCTGGTTCACATAATGCCGGTTTCCTATTTTGAGGGGT
>CBDVDB010000143.1:0-5685 GCA_965372625.1 uncultured Nitrospinaceae bacterium | reverse complement strand
TGCAGGGGACTTCCCTGAAGGTAGTACCACCAATTGGCGACCGTGCCGTGAGTCATGTAGGGCATCCATTGAGCAATCTCTCCGCTCTGAATGGAATTGTTTAGAAAGTAATACTGAAGTATGAGGTATTGGGCTCCGTCATGCCCGAAAGGAATTTTTCTTGAAAGCGCCAAGTATAAAACAATCAGGAACTCGACGAGTATTATGAAAACTAAAGGAAGGCGGGAAAGCTGACTTTTCATGAATTAAGCCAAAGAGGTAAAGATTATTGGAATTCAGGAGGCAGGTTACAGGATTTTTGAGCGGTTGGGTAGAGCGATAGCTCCTGATTTATTCCAACGTCGGTTTGAGGAGGTAGGTGTAGCCGGCCAGGCCTTCTTTGTAGAGGGTGAGGAAGCGGTCGGATTCGTCCTGGGTGATGTTGCCGTCGCGCACGCTGTGGATCAGAAACCCTGCCATGCGCCCCGCCAATTCGTCCGCGCGAAACTGGACATAATCGAGCACGTCGGACACGTTTTCGCCTTCGATAATCTGCTCGTATTTCAGCGTTCCGTCTTCATTCACTGAAATGTGAACGGTGTTGGTGTCGCCGAACAGGTTGTGCAGATCGCCCAGAATTTCCTGGTACGCGCCGGTGAGGAAGATGCCGATGAGGTACGGTTCGCCCGGATGCACCGGGTGCAGGGGCAGGGTCTGCTCGGTGTTTTGCTTGCCGATGAATCCGTCGATGACGCCGTCGGAGTCGCACGTCAGGTCCATCAACGTTCCCTGCCGCACCGGTTCTTCGTTCAGTCTCTGGATCGGCGCGATGGGAAATACCTGGTCGATGGCCCAGGAGTCGGGCAGGGACTGAAACACGGAAAAGTTGCAGAAGTATTTATCCGCCATTTTCTGCGGCAGGTTTTTGAGTTCGTCCGGCATGTATTTGAGGCGTGCGGCCATATCCTGGATTTTACGGCAGATGCCCCAGAACAACTGATCCGCCCTGGCCCGGTCCTTGAGCGAAATCAATCCCAGGAAAAACTGATTCTGCGCCTGGTCCTTGAGGTCCAACGCATCATGCCAGGATTCGATAATATTTTTATTCGACGCCTGCTCCCAGACATAGTGCAGATCTTCAACCACCGTCGGGGTGTCCTCTTCGACCGTCAGGTCCTGATCCAGGTCGGGAAAGGAGGCGACGTCCAGCACGTTGAACACGAGCATGGAGTGGTAAGCGGTCAGCGCCCGTCCCGATTCGGAAATGATGTTGGGGTGCGGCAGGTTTTCTTCTTCGCAGATTTCGTACAGATGGTAGACTATGTCGTTGGCGTATTCCTGCACCGTGTAGTTGGCGCTGGAAGCGAACGTGGAACGCGACCCGTCGTAATCCACCCCCAGCCCGCCGCCGACGTCGATGTATTCGATATGGCATCCGTGGGCCATCAGTTCGGAGTAATAGCGGCAGATTTCCTTGAGGCTGGTCTTGATCCGCCGGATGTTGGTGATCTGGCTCCCCAAGTGGAAATGGATCAGCCGGATGCAATCCTTGATATTCTCCTGCTGGGCGATTTCCAGAGCCTCCACCAGTTCGATCGGACTCAGGCCGAATTTGGAATACTCCCCGCCGGAGGAAGCCCAGCGGCCCGACCCGCCACTGACCAGCTTGACGCGCAGGCCGATATTGGGACGGAGGTCCAATTCGCGGGAGACGCGGACGATGGTTTTTAACTCCGACAGCCGTTCGACCACGATGAATACCTTTTTGCCCAGCTTCTGACCCATCAGCGCCAGGCGGATGAACGCTTCGTCCTTGTAGCCGTTGCAAATCAGCAGGGCTTCCGGGTTGTCCATGATGGCGAGGATGGCATGCAATTCCGGTTTGGAGCCGGCCTCCAGCCCGATATTGTAGGGACGGCCGAATTTTACGATCTCTTCCACCACCTGCCGCTGCTGATTGACTTTGATCGGATACACGCCGTGGTAGGCGCCGGTGTAATTGTGCTCCCGGGATGCGATTTGAAAAGCCTCGGCCAATTCTGCGATACTGGACTTGAGGATATCCGAGAAACGGATCAGCACCGGCAGCGAGTACCCCTTGGATTGAATATCATCCACCAGATTTTTCAGATCGATGGAATGCTGGCTGGTTTTACCGGGGCGGACGACCATATGGCCTTCAGGATTGATGCCGAAATAGCCCGATCCCCAGCCCTCGATGTTGTACAGCTCCAGGGATTTTTCGATAGTCCATTTTTGCATCGGGTTTTTCCGGAAATGAAGGTTGATGGATCGATCCAGGGAAAGGATACTTCGCCCGGTGATTTATTTAAAGGATATTACGGGAAAAAGTCAAACAATTTTCGGGATTTCCCAAAGGGGGGCTTCCTTTCCGGAGAATCAAAGAAATTTCATAAAATCAACATTTTATGGTATAAATTTCCGGATTTTGTAAATAATTGTCTTTTCAGGAACTTCAATGAATATAGAAAATGTGGATGTCCGCGATATCGCCAAACAGTTCGGTACCCCGGTTTATGTTTATAGTCTGAGAAAACTCCGCGAAGCCATAGCGGAAATCATGCCCCTGTCACCCGTGGTCCGCTTTTCCATGAAGTCCTGCTCCAACTCGAGGATTCTACAGGAGATGCTGAACTTCGGAATCAAAATCGACGCCGTGAGTGTTCCCGAAATTCAAAGGGCCATCAAGGCCGGTTACCCTCCCAAGGACATCTGTCTGACCAGTGATTTGTTTTTTAATACCGAGGATGCCGAGTTTTGTCTTAAAAACCAAATCTTCTGCTCCTGCGGGACGCTCGGGATGCTGGAGGAATACGGAGAAACGCGCAAAAGGCTGGGATTCGGATCCGACGGCGTCTCTATTCGCATCAATCCCGGGGAGGGAGCCGGACATTCCAAAAAGACCAATACCGGCGGACCCTACAGCAAGTCCGGAATATGGTATGAGAATCTGGACGAAGCGAAGGCCATCGCCAAAAAATACGAACTCCGGATCGTTGGAGTGCACACCCACATCGGTTCCGGCGGAGATATGGAACACCTCAGCCGCATCACCGGCAAGCTGGTGGATTATGCCAAGCAGTTTCCGGAATTGAGAGTCGTTAATTTCGGAGGCGGTCTGCCTTATGAGTATGATCCCGAAAAACCTGAGATCGATATCGGCGATTACCAGCCCATTTTGGAGGAAAGGGCTCAGGAGCTGGAGGCGCATTTCGGCCGGCCCATCACCTGTGAAATCGAACCGGGCCGAAGGTTCGTCGCCGGTTGCGGTTATCTGATCGGGGAGGTGCGATCCCTCAACCATACCTTCAACGAAAATAAAAAGCGGCTGGATTACGTTCTGACCAATGTCGGATTCTGCCACCTCCTCCGGCCCATGGCGTACGGCGCCTATCACCCGATCTGGTTTGTCGGAGATGAGATGGGTAAAGAAACGGACGTGATTGTGGCGGGACCGGTTTGCGAATCCGGGGACGTTTTGACTCAGAAAGACGATGAGCCGGTACCGCGCAAGCTGCCGCTTCCCAATCGAGGGGATTTGGTGGTGATCGGGGGGGTCGGTGCTTACGGTTACGTCATGTCCTCCAACTATAACTCCCAGCCGTTGATACCGGAAGTCATGGTGGATGATAACCAGGCGGTTCAGATCCGCAGGCGGCAAACTGTGGATGACGTGGTTCGGGAAGAAGAAGGGTAGGCCCCTTCAGTGGAAAATGAAAAACCCCCTGACCGTTTGATACGGCAGGGGGTTTTGTTTTTATAAAGAGTCAAGCTCCGGGGAAGTCCGATTCAGGCTTCGAATGTTTGCGGCCGAACAGCTTCCTGAAAAAAGCGCCGATGGCTCCCAACGCGATAAGAACGGGTATCAACAACTTCTTGCCCATAGCGATCAAACCGGCCAGGATACCTTGGGTCTTCTGGTTGCCGCCCGCAGTTATCGCGACCAGACTGGCAATCCCGAAAGCCGCTATTTTATCTCCAATGGAGAAGTCCGCATACCGGCTTCCCTTATCAAATTTCTGCTGGTTCACCAGAGAGACCATCAGGTCCATGGACTTCAGGTAATTATCGTAAGAGCTGACCCAGGTGACTTTTTCGTATCCCTTGCGTCCCAGTTTGATGGATATGGCGTTGACATATCGTTCCTCACCGTCCACCACGTCGAACACCCAGGACACGGAATTGTTATCTTTGTTCAGACGGGGTTTTTGCAGCCAGCCGCCGATTTTTAAACTGGAAATATTATTTTTGGCTCTTTCCGTATTGTCCGATTCTGTATTCGCGGAAATCTCCTTCAGCAGATCGTCCGCATCCAGATCTTCCCAGTCTTCCAGAGAGACGTACCCTTCGGGATAGTAGTTGAAGATCAACTGGATTTCGGTGTCCTGATTGTAGATCAGGGCTTCCGTATCCGGGTCTTCCATTCCCTGAGTGAGATAATCGAAGCGGCGGGCGGCATCGCCCCGCAGCAGGGCGAATCCTTCGGAAAGCTCAAAAGTGCTGTTGGAGTTTTCCAGGGAGTATTCCTGTAGCTCATATTCCCACGGCAGGTTGATGATTTCTTCGTCGATGGCTTCCTGAGTTTGCGGAAAACCAGGGTTCTCCGCCTGGGCTACCACTCCCACACTTAAAACTAACCATACCGCGATCAGGGTATAAAATCTTTTCATACTTCCTCCCACTCCAGGAAACTCCAATCGAATTTCTTCCTAAAAAGAATCATCCCAAAGATTCAATATTATTGCGTCTGATCTATCTATAATCGGGGATTTATTCAGAAATTCAAGCGGAAAATGTCGAATTTCTTATAAAAATCAACAGGTTAGGATTACAAGGAAAGCTGTAAATGTAACCGCATGGGAGGGGATGGCAGGAAAGAAATTGATATAGGCGGGGATGGCGAAAACCGTCACCCCCCATCAAAATTTTCCCCTCTTGGAATTCGGCGTCGTTAGAAATGTACGACCCTCGGGTGGACGAGGTTTTCAAAGTCCTTGTACGCCAGTTTGACGATTTCGGAATGTGTTCCGGCATTAAAACCGATCACGTCGTCCCAGCTCAAAGCCTCTTCCACATAGACGTCCATATCGTACAAATTACCGAAGGGCGGCATGGCGCCGACCTCGCAGTCGGGAAATTGATCCTTGAACTCCTGCTCCCGGGCCAGTTCCACCTGGTTCGCGTCCGTGGCTTCTTTCAGCAGTTGAAAGTCGATTTTACGATCCGCGGGTAGAACCGCCATGGCCAGTTTGCCGTCCAGCTTAACCATCACTGTCTTCGCCAACTCCTTGCCGGAAATGTGCGCTTCCGCGGCAATCTCCCCGGCCGTGTAGGCGGGTGTATGGCTGATGGTGGCGTATTTGATCTGGTGGCTGTCCAGGTATTCTTTAAGTCGGGTGGCAAGCATCACAATCCTCCTTTCCGGATGGTCATTCACCACTAATATAGGCCTGCAGGCGAAATACCGCACCTGTTTGATGGGAAAATTAAGAAAACTCTTGGGGGTCAACTAAAAAAAGGATCGATTTTCTGCGCCATTTGGACGTCGGCGAGGGTCACGCCGGAGGCGGTGTGGGTCCAGTAGCGTACGGTGATGCGCTTGTAGTTGATGATGATGTCGGGATGGTGATTTTCAGCTTCCGCCGCCTCTGCCACCTTATGGACAAAATCGATGCCCGCCATAAA
>CBDVDB010000142.1:0-5745 GCA_965372625.1 uncultured Nitrospinaceae bacterium | reverse complement strand
ACCGGCGGCACCACCACCTGCTTGGTGTCGCGGAATATTTGATGATCGCTCACCATCACTCCCGTGAGAAAAATATTCGGCACATGTTTTTCCACGATGTTCAGGTGGATGAGTTTAACGGTACCCGTGAGATGCACCAGGCGGTAACTGTAAAGATCGTCGCCTTCGACGCTGAACAATACGTAACGGTCGTTGGTCGGCGCCACCAGCATCACCGGCGCTTTCTGCCCGGCGCGAAAGGTGTCCTTGTCGACGATGATCTGGAGTCCGCCGTGGCGGTAACCCAGTTCGGTCGTCGCGTTGCTGGCCACCCAGACGGTGGTTTCACCTTTAACGGGCAGGGATTTTTTACGGGGCTTCGAGGTCCAGGCGACGCGGTAATAACCCTCCCGGCCCGGAGTGAAGGTAAACTCCGCCTCGCCTTTCGCATCCGTTTTCACTCTGCGGGTCAGTATCTCGTCGTGCTGGTATCCCCGGAATTTCAGTTGCCATTGCGGGCCGCCCGGTTGCGAAGGCGGGGGAGGGAAGATCGCGCGGTCCTTGCGCAGGCGTTGGAGCTCTTTCCCCTGCACTTCTTTGCCATTGGGATCGACCCAGATTTCGTACCAGAAATCGCGCGTGACGCGCACCATGCCTTCGGTCTGTATCGGTTGGTTGTTGGCGTCCAGCGCCTTGATGTCGACACTGACTTTGTCCTGCGGCCGGTACAGGTTGTGCTCGTTGTTGAGGTAAACGTAATACGGCTGGCGGGTCACCTGCACGGTTCCCTGCGCCACCACTTCGCGGCGGGACTGGTCGGTCACCCGCGCTTCGATGGTGTATTGCAGGTCCTGATTCTGATGCTGGCTCTGGAAGGTGAGATGCGCGTTGCCCTGGGCGTCGGTTTTGATCACTTCGCGTTTCACCTGCTGGCCCTGCCCCCAATAGCGGCCCGGTTTAGGAATCATGTCCCAGTAGTACCAGGAGAATTCCGGCTCGGGGTGCCAGCTATGATAGAAGGGTCTCTGATATACGACCACCTCGACATTGGCGTTGGCCACCGGCCCGCCGAAATAATATTCCGCGTGGATGTCGATCTCCACTTCGTCGCCCAGTTGAAACGTTTTCTTTTTGCCGTTCTCTTCCGGCGTCTGAACGGAAACCTTGAACTCCGGCAGTTTGTATTCCTCCAGCCGGAACAACGCGGAAGTGCCGATATGTTTCTTGCGTCCTTTCGTCCAGAAGGTGACGCGGTACTCTCCCAGCGGAATTTTATCCGAAAGCTTCAGCGAATCCCAGGCGCTGCCGAAAGCGTTGAGCTTGAGTTTGCCCTGCTTGAGTTTGGAGCTGCGCGGATCGGTGATCTCATATTCAATCGTCTGGTTGGCCGGCGTGTGGTACACCGACCCGTCGTAGGTGCGGGCGGTCAGTTTCCACTCGGCGGTTTCGTTGGGGCGGTAGGCGGGGCGGTCGGTAGTGACATAAAGTTTCCATGAGGTTTTGTCATGGTAGTATCTCTGGTTGTATCCGGTGACGAACGCCTGCCGGTCCTTGAGAGTGGCCGCCACGAATAGCTCGGAATTATTGTTACGTTTGCCTTCGAGATTGAATATCGCCAGGCCGTCTTTATTCGTTGTGGCGGTTTGGTCGTCCCACACCCATTTACGACCCGTATAGTGCCTTTCGTGCAAGTGCACACGGGCGCCGGCCAGAGGCGCGCCATTGCCGGCGTCAGCGAAATAAACCAGCGTCTGCCTGCCGGAAGTTTTAAGCACGAGCGAGGATTCGGTGACCAGGATAATCTCCCGCGCCTTCTCGCCGCCTCCGGAAGCCGTCAGGATGTAGGCGCCGGGGGGCAGTTTTTGATCGAGCTCAAGAACTTTTTGACCCGGCCGGTAATCTTTTTTATCTTTTAAATTTTCCGCCCAGGATTTTATTTTTTTATTTCTGAGCAGGTTAACCCGGTACCGCCAGGAGTGCATATTTTCCTTATCAGGAAAATCCACGTCCTTCGCAAGGTCCACCTTATACAAAGACAACCGGGCTTTCCCGATATTGCGCCAGTTCAGGTTGACCCGGATCAGGGAACCGGGCAGGAAGAAGTTGGAGGCGCTCAGGTTTATCGTTGGTTTAGTGATGTTTTTGACGGCGTTTCTGGCGTCGTCGTAATACCGCGTTTCGCCTTTTTTGAAATCCTTGAGGATGCGCCGGAAAAATTTTAAAGCTTTTTTGAAATTTTTCTCCCGGCGTTGCTGGCCATTCTCCAGAATAACGATCTCCCCGGAGTCGGACAGCCATTTGGCATAATTGTACAGAGCGTCGTCGTACCATTCGGTGGATTTCCCGCCTGCGATCACCGCTTCGAACGCTTCCGGAACACGTTGCTGTTGGTAAGTATTACCCTGATAGCGCAGGCCCAGGGCGATCAGGTAATGGGCATGGATGCGGTCGGCTTTCTTTTTGCTGATTTGCAGCGCGTTCTCAAGAATGTTCAGGGGCAGGTAATTTCCGTAATAGCCGTAATAGAAATACGGTTCGCGGTTGGGGGGAGCGGCGGCGTTCCACACGATGTTGAGGTAGCGCTTGCGGGCCAGGTTGATATCCGCCGCGCCGCCCCACCAGTCGAGCGCTTTCTGATAATGCGCCCACGCGCCGCTCCAGTTGCGGGAGTTGCGGGGAAACCACCACGAGTCGCCCAGCGATTCCTGAATCTCCGCCCAGAGTTGGTCCTGCTGTTCCGGACGAACGCGGTCGCGAATCATTTTCGTAAGTTGCGAACGCGCCTGTTCCAGTTGGGAGTGATCGGGATTGTTGGTTGCCGCGGTGGACCGCCACTGGGTGTCCGCTACCCGAAAATCGACCCATTGTTGGTCGGGTTTCGATAGATTGAGTTTCTGCGCTTTTGCGTACACTTCGCGGGCTTTTTTAAACGACCCTTTCCGGAAATACGACTCCCCCTGCTGTTTGAGCAGACCGTATGCTCCTTCTCCCGCGGTTACCGCCGGAGCGTCGGAAAATCCCGCCATCGAAAGAAAGAAAGCAATACCTATTAATTTGAGAAGAGTCGTTTTCTGAGCAGTCATAAAAGATCTCCATCAATCCGGTTACCGGATGAATTGAGTGACCGTAGTGGTCACGGATCCAAGATACGAACCTCCGAACAGGTTGAGATGGTTGAGCAGGTGGTAGAGGTTGTAAATTGATTTTCTCTCCTCATAACCGGGGTTCTGGGGAAACGCTTCCCGGTAGGCGTCATAAAAAGGTTGCGGGAGCCGCCCGAACAGCTCCGTCATGGCCAGGTCGGTTTCGCGCAGGCCGAAGTGAACCGCCGGGTCCACCAGGCAGGATTGCCCGGCGGTATCGGCAAACGTGTTGCCCGACCATAAATCGCCGTGGACCAGCGCCGGCTGTTCTCCCGACAGGTCGAGGAATTGGTCGAGCCGGTCGCAGAGTTGATCGATTTTTTTGTCGCAACCGGCGGGAAGCAACTCACGGTCCCGCGCCAGCTTCTGCTGGAAACCCAGCCGGTGCTCGCGGAAAAAAACCAGAGCGTCCTTTTCGGGGGAATTTTTTTGCACGGTCGAGCCGATGAAATTGTCGTGATCCAACCCGTAATGTTCCTGGGTGACGCGGTGCATGGCCGCCAGCGCCTGGCCGAAACGCCGGTAATAACCGTTGCCGGGGGCGCCTTCCTCAATGAACTCCAGAAGCAGAAATTTTGGATCGGTCTCCTCCGGCAGGGCGACCACTTTGGGAATGCGCGGACCGTTGGGAGCCTCGCGCATCAGATTCAAACCACGCGCTTCTTTTTCAAACATGCCGTCGGGGGGGTGGTCGTTCTGTTTCAGGAACACCGTCTCACCGTTGGAGAGGGTCAGCACCTGCGTCTGGTTGATGCATCCGCCGCCGACGGACCGGCTGGACTCGATGGTCACGGAGGGCTCATACACGGTTGCCAGCAGGTCGCGGATCGGGTTGTTCATGGATTATTCCATTTGTGATTTGACGTATTCGAGAATCGGGGGACAGGTCCGGTGCACGATCTGAAACACATGATCGAACCCGCCGCCACTCCCGTAATAAGGGTCGGGCACATCCCAATCTCCGTCGGCCCCGGGATCGAACGACCGGAACAGGCGGAGTTTTTTCTCAGCCACTTCCGCCGAGCACATGGTTTCCATCACCTCCAGATTGGATTGGTCCATGGCGAGAACGAGGTCGAAGCGGCGGAGATCCCCCGGCTGAATCTGCTGGGCGCGGGAGGTCAGTTGAATGCCCTTTTTCCGGGCGGTCGCCTTCATGCGGGCATCCGGCGGCGCGCCCACATGCCAGTGCCCGGTGCCTGCGGAGTGGATAATTATTTGATTTTCAAGGCTTTCCTCGGCCACCAATGCCTGGAAAACACCTTCCGCCAGGGGCGAACGGCAGATGTTGCCGAGACAGACGAAACAGATTTCAAAGGGTTTGGAGGCGGCCATAGTATAATTGATTTAGGAGCGATTTCCGTTTAAGATTGCCCCGACTGCCCTGCTCAGGGTGACCGGGAGCCCGATTCTCGCAACCGGATTCGCACTGGGTTTCTATTATTCTATGATACCGTCCTGCCCACTAGCAACCAGCATTTTTTGGCATATAAATTCATAAATAACGAGACGGATTGATGATCGAACGTTACACACTTCCCGAAATGGCGGCGCTCTGGTCGCCGGAAAACAAGTTCCGCATCTGGCTGGATATCGAAGTCCTGGCCTGCGAAGCGCTGGCCAGGCGCAAGCAGATTCCCCAGTCGGCGATGAACGCCATCAAAAAGAAAGCCGGGTTCAATATCGCCCGCATCAATAAAATCGAAAAGGAAGTGAAGCATGATGTGATCGCTTTTCTGACTTCGGTGGCGGAGCATGTCGGCGACGCGGCGCGTTACATGCATCTCGGAATGACGTCATCCGACGTGCTCGATACGGCGCTGGCGGTGCAGTTGCAGGAAGCGGCGGACTTGATTCTGGATCAGCTGAAAAAGTTTCGCGCGGTGTTGAAGAAAAAGGCGAAGCGATATAAAAATACGCCGATCGTCGGGCGGTCGCATGGCATTCATGCCGAGCCCACCAGCTTCGGTTTGAAACTGGCCAACTGGTACGAAGAGACCGGCCGCAACATCGAACGGATGCAACAGGCGCGGGAGCGGATCAGCGTCGGGCAAATTTCCGGCGCGGTCGGGGTATTCGCCAGTATCGATCCTTCGGTCGAAGCCTACGTTTGTAAAAAATTGAAACTCAAACCGGCGCCGGTGTCGAGCCAGATCATCCAGCGGGACCGGCATGCCGAGTATTTCACCACGCTGGCGATCATCGCCGGCACGCTGGACAAATTCGCGGTGGAGATTCGCCACCTGCAACGCACGGAAGTGCTGGAGGCGGAGGAGTATTTTTCCAAAGGGCAGAAAGGATCGTCCGCCATGCCGCACAAGCGCAACCCGGTGGTATCGGAGCAGATGTCGGGGCTGGCGCGGGTGGTGCGGGGCAACGCGCTGGCGGCGATGGAAAACATGCCGCTGTGGCACGAACGCGACATCAGCCATTCATCGGTCGAGCGGGTGATCGCGCCGGACAGCACCATCCTCGTGCATTACATGCTGACCAAAATGACGCGGCTGATCGATCAGTTACTGGTCTATCCCAAGAACATGAAGAAAAACCTGGAGCGGACGGGCGGCTTGATATTTTCCGAGCATGTGCTGCTGGCGCTGACGCGCAAGGGCGTGGCGCGGGA
>CBDVDB010000141.1:0-5751 GCA_965372625.1 uncultured Nitrospinaceae bacterium | reverse complement strand
ACCTCCTTCAAATGGATCTTTCCGTTCAGCACGGCTTCTTCCAGATTTTTGAAGTTGCCTTCCGCCGAAACATGAAAGCGGATATGCCCTCCCAAGGCTCCCTGCAGGGGGCGGATGTATTGTGAGGCGGGCCAGGCCTTGAATTGGTTCGATTCCAATTGGATTGAAAACTGCGGGTCATCCATGCTTTTCAGGAAACCATTTCCAACCACCCGGCTGCCCTCCAACTCAAAAACCATCCGGCGGAAATCAATCCTGCCGTCGGGATTCAGTGCGGCGGATATTTCAATGGAATTGGAAATATTTTCAGGCTTGATCAGAAATCCCCTGTAACGATAGGAGGCCCGGGTCAAATCCACTCGCTTTTCCAGTGTCATAAACCGGTCGGTGCTGTGAAGCTTCAAATCGACTTTGGCGGGACCCCGGTACTCCAGGGTTTCCAGAAAGGGGATCCCCTCAAAATCCTGGTTCATAAATTCCGCGGAGTGCGCTTCAAGAACCAGTTCCGGATCGGCCTCGGAATAGTTTTTAAAACGCCCCTTGAGCTCAAGGGGAGAATCGCCATACCATCCGCCCGTCGTTTCAAATTTAATATCATGATCGTCGAACGACACCCTGACGTTCAGGTCCTTCAAGGGGCGGAATCCTTCCGTATGTTTTAAAAACATTTTTTTAATTTCCAAAGCACCCTGGTTTTGCGGCTGTTTGTTTCCCGGACCGATTCCGATATTTTTAAAATTAAAATCAATTTCCCCACTTTCAAATAAAATATTTTTAAGAATCGATGGGATTTCTCCTTCAAACGGCGTCGCAATCAATTCCTCAGCCTTGAGCGCTCCCAATCGAATCTTGCCCTGAATCTTCTTCACCGGGAGACCGTTGATAACCGCCGACTCCGCCTGGATTTCCCGGAAGTAATGTTTTCCAAACTCCCCGCTGAAATTTTCGAACCGGAGGGCCCAAGTCGGATCTTTCCCCCCTTTGCCGGTGGAGCCCACCGGTCCGGCGGCAACGCTTTTGAATTGAATGTTGCCATTGATGTTGTGAGCCGGAGCAGACCATCCTTTACGCGTAAACCCGGCTCGCTCGAGGGAGATACTGCCCGACCATACGAGTTGTTCCTTTTTGAGAAGAGGCCCCTGGACAGAGAGTTTTCCACGGCCGACTCCTTGAATACGCCGGAGGCCTTTAAGGAAACCCAGTTTGCGGGGCAGAGTCCACCTTTTCTCCATCATAAGAGCCAGCGGCGCCAGGGCCCCCTCGGCCTCCAGGGTTCCTTCGATAATGGGCTCCGTCAACGGTTGCTTTACGGTTGCGGATACATTTTTGATCGACATGTGCTCATAGCGCGCGTCATCAATCTTCAACCGGGCGACCCCTTTCTTAAATTGAAATTCTCCGGTCACGCCTTTCAACGGCCACGCCTCCACTCCCAGATTCACATTGTGCAGAATTATCAAACCTGAATCTTTTTCCTGGATTTCCGCGTTGGACCGGCCGGCAAACAAGGCGGGCGGCCCTTCAATATTCAGGGAGGCGATTTCAATTTCACCCTGCTTCAGAATGCGGTGCAGCCTGCGGTGAGCCTCCGCACTGAAAACTTTCAAAGGGAGATAATCGGCGCTGTTCCGGACATTAAAGCGGGAGGTGTTCAGCGAGACCGTCAACCAGGCCTGGTCGGAAAGGAAACGGGCGAAGGTACCCTTTATTTTCAATAAAAAAGTTTCCGCCCGGTAATCCAGTTTTTTAAAATCCACCGTGTCCCGATTAAAAACCAGGTTATAGTCGAGGCTTCCGCTTTTGGACTGTGATAAATTGTGAAGACCTTGCCGCAGGCTGGAGGTCAGCTCGGTATGCTGCAGGGTGCCGGATAGTTGGACGTGTCCGTCCAGTGTCCCGGCAAATTGAGTTGTCAGATTAACGTGATGGTGTCCCGGGCCTTGCTCGAACACTTTTGCCAGATAAGGTTGGAACGGACTGGTCACCATATTCTGAGCGCTCAGGTTGCCTTCCACCGCCACCTGGGAAAGGTTGGACGCATCCGTGGGGACCCGTATCCTTCCATCTATTTTCACACTTCCGCTTTTTTCTTTATCAAATGGAACCTCGCCCATCAAATGCACTCTCAGCGATGTACTCAAAAACGGCTTGGAAAGGGAGAGAGACAGGTGGGTTACCTTGGTGATCAAAGGTTCGGGAGCGGACACGATGGAATGGTCCACCAGCCACAACTCGCTCTTCCGGACCTGCACACTGTGCATCAGCCCGGCCCGTATCAAATCGGAAAAGGTGGCTCCGGACCGCTGCGAACCGACAGACGCCAGATCGCCGAAATTAAAATTTCCCTTGTCGTCGCGGGTGACCTGAACGATCAAGCCTTCAAAAATAAGTTTCTGGATTTTGATTTCCCCGTTCAACAGGGGAAGCACATGCAACAGAACCAGAACTTTTTTGCAGGTAAAATCCGACTCCTGCTCGGTGGCTCCCTTGAGCGTCACATCCCCCAACAGCAACCCGATACCTTCGGTGAAATCCAGCTGGGCGGAACCGATTTCTACGTCCCGATTCGTTTCCGTACGGATTTCTCCGGCCACCATGTCGCGCAGGCCTTCCAAATCCTTCAATTGGATATAAAACACCGCAATCACCAGCAGGCTCAAGAACACCAGGATGACCACAATCGGATAAACTACTTTTCTTCTGGATATAGCCATATCAATTAATCAAAGGACAGCGGAGTTACCTGATTCAATACTCTACAAAGTAATCATTTAGAAGACCACATTTTGGGAGGATTATGGTAATTTCTTATCGACCGGCAGGCCGGACTTCGCGAGGATTTATAAAGTATTTAATATATCATTAATTTTCTAACCCTTGTAACCCTGTTTGGGTTCCTGACCCGGGCTCGGCACCCCTCCCATCGTAGCGCATGAGCGAAAAAAAACATCCAGAGCTGGTTTACGGCGTTCACCCGCTCCAGCAGGCCCTGGCGCTGGGCAAGCGGGAATGCTACAAAATCGTCGTGGAACAAGGCAACCCCCCGGCCCGGCTGGCGCCTATTTTAAAATTGGCGGAGCAAAACCGGACCCGCGTAGAGACTCTTCCGCGTGAGGGGTTTCGTAAAAAATATGGGAAGCTCAACCATCAGGGCGCGGTCGGTTATTTTTCCCCCATCCGCACGCTCGAACTCGAATCGTTGATCGAACAGGCCTGCCAGGCGTGTTCCCATCCCGCACTGGTGCTGGCGGACGAAATTCAGGACCCGCAAAACCTGGGAGCTATCATCCGCTCGGCATGGGTGCTGGGCATGCAGGGGCTGATATTGCCCAGGCACCGGTCCTCGCCGCTCAACGAAACCGTCGCGAAATGCTCCGCCGGAGCGATCGAATCGCTACCCATCGCCTGGGTCTCGAACCTGAAACAGGCGGCACAAACCTTAAAGGAAAAAGGATTCTGGATCGTCGGGGTGGATATGGAGGGCGAACGCGTCTGCCATGAATTTGATTTCAACACCCCGGTGGCCCTGGTCATCGGCGGAGAAGAAAAAGGCGTGCGGCCGGTGATGAAAAAATCCTGCGACTTTACCGTGTCCATTCCCATGGCCGGAGAATTGGGATCGCTCAATGTATCAACCGCCGCGGCCATCGTGTTCTACGAAATACAGAAGCAACGCGCCGGTTCCGATTCACGAAAATAAAAAAACGGCGGAGGGAAACCCTCTGCCGTTATATTTTTCAGCCTGATTTCAAGTTAAGAAAAACTGCGCCGCATGGCGGATTTTCTTTTCTTTTTGGCTTCCTTCTGTTTGCGCTTCTTTTTGACCGAAGGCTTTTCGTAAAACCGGCGCCGCTTCAATTCCTTCAACAAGCCTTCTTTGGTCATTTGCCGCTTGAGCGCTTTTAATGCTTTATCGACCTGATTTTGATGAACGGTAACTTCCAAAAGAAAAACAACCCCTTTCAAGAGCGTTAAAAATGAAGCCCCTTCTTTAAAGCCCCCGAAACCAAGGGGACCCTTTTGGGAAGTGGGAATGAATCTGCTATTATTGACCAGGACCGTATGGATGTCAAGTCCGCCCTCTGGCGAGGGCCGGGCAGCTTGCCATTAACCGTCAGCAGAAAAGGGTTTTAAATTTGCTCCGGGCCTTGCCCGGCCCTCGCTAGAGGGTTAAACCTTTGATATTATGATTTGATGGCTTTAAGACCCGCCCCATAACGGAGGCCACGGAAAAATTCCATGAAAACCATTCAACTGACCGCCTGCCTGCTGCTGCTGACCACCGGATTCTTTACCCCTGCGGGGGCGGAAGAGTATGCGGTCCCTCACCAGGGTTCCCCGTACCGGGATTTGGCCGAACTGGAGGAGGGGCAGATTCTGCATCTCACGACGGGCCTTACGATTTCGGTCGAACAGATGATCGATACCCTGGCCGGATCCCGTGTCATCTATATTGGGGAAACCCACGACAACCTCGAAGCGCACCGGATTCAACTGGAAGTGATTCGCCGCTTGTACGAAAAGTTTCCGGGCCGGATCACCGTGGGAATGGAGATGTTCCGCCGCTCCGCCCAGGACGGCCTCGATCGCTGGCACCAGGGAAATTTACCGGACAAACAATTTCGCAAACTGTTTCGCCAGAACTGGGGACAGGGTTTCAGCCTCTACCAACCCATCTTCGAGTATCTCAAGAGAAATGCCATTCCCTTGATCGGGTTGAAATCCTCGCGCGCGATGGAGAAAAAATTCCGTGACGGCGGACCCGGCCAGGACGGCCTGCCCGAGATCGATACGCAGGATAAATATCACCAAGCCTACTCCATGGCCCTGTTCGGCGGCAACGAAACGCATACCGGGGTGGTTTCCAAACCGTATCAGATGCTCCTGTTGTGGGAGGAGTCGATGGCGGAAACCGTAGCGGATTTCTTGAAAGACGAAACCCAAAAGGACCGCAAACTGATCGTGCTGGCCGGCGGGTTTCATGTGCAATACGGTTTTGGCATTCCCAAGCGGGCCTTCCGGCGCGCGCCGCACGCCTATTCGATCATCCTGCCGGCGGTGACGGAAATTCCCGAAGAATTGAAGGACCGCGAAATGAAAGTGAAAAAAACGTCCATTCCTCTATACAGCGCGGATTTCGCCTGGAAGGTGTCTTACCTCGTCCCGCCGCCCAACCGCATCAAACTGGGGGTATTTCTCGAGGAGTTGGAAAAGGGACTCAAGGTGCTGAGTGTACAGAAAGATTCCAACGCGGAGCGGATGACCCTGCGGAAAGACGACGTGTTGTTGGCGCTGGACGGCCGGGAGTTGACCGATGTGGAAGATCTGGCGGGGCAATTGCAAAAACATAATTTTGGGGATACGGTAACCCTCCGCATCCGGCGCGGCGATGCCGAACAGGAAATCTCGGGAACACTGCAAGCAACCCCCAAAACCGAATAACCAGCGTGACGCTGGGCGGCGTATCGCCGCCCCGCTCCGCGCGGGGCGAATTTTTAAAGTCCTCCCCTGAGACCTTTGCGTAAGTGACCCATCTGATTTTGAATGTGCATTTTTGTGTGGGGAAAAAGCAAAACATAGATCCTTCGTCGCCCTTGGCTCCTCAGGATGACAATACATACCTCTCTGTCATTCTGAGCTTTAGCGAAGAATCTGTGTTTTGATTTTCAAAACCGCTCGATTAATCGAACAATGGCAGAAGGAAGAAATTCTGTTTTAGGTTCCCGCCGGGTGGGACCCGGCCATCATGCC
>CBDVDB010000140.1:0-5763 GCA_965372625.1 uncultured Nitrospinaceae bacterium | reverse complement strand
TTGTAGGTAATGGCTTTGACGATTTCTTTTCCCCGTGAAGACAGGCGCCGATAGCCCCAGGCACAACGTCGTTTCGTTTCATCCCAACCCTCGCGTTGGTAGTACAGAGGCATATTCACATCAAAATAGGAAATACTATCCGCGTCCTTGAGCAGGTTGGAGCGGGGATCACCTCCCACTTCATGAAGTTTTACCAGCCGGCAAGCTTCGTCGGCAATGGGTTTGGCGATCTGGCAATCATCCAGAATCTCCCGCAGAATCTTTGAACCGTTTTGGGCATGCGCGGTTTTGAAGGTATCATAATCGTCAAAATCGGCACGGCGCACCTTTCGCGCTTCCACTGCCCTGTCAATATCATGAGCGAGCGCGGCAATCTGCATGGCCGGATCAGTTTTGGGGTCGAACTTAAGAAGCCATTCAAGCGTGTTATCAGCATGGACGGGATCTTCTGGAACCTTGGAGGCGGCAATGACTTGCCTGATTTTCAATTTTGCGCGTTCAATGTTATCCATGATCCCGGCACAGGATGATTCGGCGTACGGTTTCAAAATTCATCAAGATGGCGATCCCCGCCAGGGTCCAAAATGGCAGGTGGATGATAGCGCCGAGGAATATTATGAAGACGCGAACATCCCGGCCCAGGCGGAGCCCCTTGCCCTGGCGAATCCGGCGGCTCATCAGACGGTCATATTTGTCCGCCGTGTAACTCAGCATAAAAGAGCCAATGATCGCCAGGAACCCGATAAAAAGGACCATGCTTTCCATCCTTTCCGAATAGGCGTGCCAAGTGAGACCAAAAAGAAGGAACGCGTCGGCATAGCGGTCCAGCACCGCGTCCAACCATTTCCCATAGTTACTGCTTTGGAACTTGAGCCGCGCTATTTCGCCATCGCAACCGTCGATTACCGAGGCGAATTGAGCGAGAACGCCGCCCAGGAAAAGGGCGGGATAACCGCCCAGGGCGATCAGACCGGCGGCCAGTATCGAAAACAGAAAAGAATACAGGGATATCTGATTGGGGGTGATGGGATAATTTACCAGTCGGCGGGAAATTCTTATGGACAAAGGCCGGTTTAAAAAACGGGCAATCGGACCATCGTTGGTCTTCCCCCGCAGGTTATCCAAAAGGGCGTTTTCCGCGCGCTGGAAAGCTTCCGGATCATCCACATCGATCCAGAAATGACCGTTTATGTCGACCGCATTAGCCAGCCCGCGGGTGGCCAGCCCCCGCACGGTTCCAGAAAGGGAAGTATCTCCGGTTTCTTCCGCACACCGTTCCAGGGCGTCGAAAATGGCGGGAGTGCATACGAAAAGACCCGTATCAAATCCATTATATTCCTTCATGTTTTTACCGATATCCCGGATCTTCCCCCCTTCGGTCTTTACGCGAGTGACATCCTCCAGGTCGATCAGGGGGTTGCTCCTGTTGCCATCCACGCCGAGGGCAATTTCCCCATCGGCTAATGGAAGCTCGATCAACTTTCGGACAATAGACGGATCAAAGAGGTGATCCGCCATCAGCAACAAAAAGGGTTCGCGCAGGCAGTCCCGGGCCTTGAGTACCGAAAGGCCGTTTTCTTTTTCCCAATCGTCATTCACCAGTGGCGTGATCCGAATCGCGAGACGTTTTGCCAACGGTGCCAGAAAATCGCGGACCCGGTGGTGCTGGTGGCCGATGACAACGTAAAACTCATCCACCCCGGCTTCCATGGCAGAGCGGATCACACGTTCGATTAAAGGGACACCGAAAATTGGAGTAAGGGGTTTGCTATCGCCCTTACTCCGCAGGCGATGGCCCTTGCCGGCGGCAATAATCAGACACTTCATTGCACCTTCAGTTTTGGTGTGGATTGGAAAACGATTCGAATTCGGGAGACTCATCCCGGGGGAATTCCTTATTCAGACGCAGAACGTCCTTGAATTGAGAAAGTTGCGCCCCTTGGAGGAACCTCTCAATCATTCGAAAGGCTTCATCATCAGTGAATTGATGGGGGGGGTGCTTGCAGAAATAAGCGGAAGGGGCAAAAAGGACGCCTCCCTGGCCACGGTCCAATGCAAGTTTAGCGCAACGTATGGAATCGATGGCGACTCCGGCGGAGTTGGGTGAATCCTCTACGGAAAGCCGAAGCTCAATATTCATGGGTATATCGCCGAAGAGTTTGCCTTCCATTCGTATGAAACAGATTTTATTATCTTTTTGCCAAGGCACATAATCACTGGGACCAATATGGATGTTGTCGTCGGACAGCCGCTTGGCGGTGACGGACTGAACCGCTTCCGTTTTGGATTTTTTCTTCGAGGCCAGGCGATGGTGGTTGAGCATGTTGAGAAAATCGGTGTTGCCGCCGGTATTGAGTTGGTAGGTTCGTTCCAGCTTGACGCCACGCTTATTGAACAGGTCGGTCAGGACGCGGTGAGTGATGGTGGCCCCCACCTGGGATTTGATGTCATCGCCGATGAGGGGAATATTTTTTTCCTCAAAACGCTTGGCCCATACGGGGTCGCTGGCGATAAATACCGGTATGTTGTTGATGAACGCAACATTCGCTTCTAACGCGCAATCCGCATAAAACCGGGTGGCTTCTTCGGAGCCCACCGGAAGGTAATTGAGGAGAATTTCCGCGCCCGACTCCCTGAGCACCCGGACGACTTCTTCTTGAGTGGGCTCGGATTTGTCGGCCAGGACAAATGCCTTGTCCTCATCATAGTTGTTCATATGGTCCGCAAAACCGTCCAAGACCTTACCCATCCTCACAAGTACTCCGGATGATGGAACATCGGGAAAGAAAACCGTAGTGCAATTCGGTTTGGAAAAAATTGCTTGATGGACGTCGGTTCCAACCTTTCGTTTGTCGATATCGAAGGCCGCAACGACCTGGATATCCCCCGGCTTATATTCCCCGATCTCATGATGCATCAGGCCGATTATGTCTTCAGGGTCTTTATCCCTGTAATAGTAAGTTCCTTGAATCAGTGAACTTGCGCAGTTTCCTACTCCAATTAAGGCAATTTTTATTTTTCCCATAGACTGATTTCCTCACTTAGAAACATTTTATACAAACCCCTCCATAGCCTAATTATCTCACTTAGGAAGACCTTGAAAAATTTTTCAATTAATTGTGAACAGAAAAATTGTTCTTTAGAACGGCCTAAAGCCATCAAGCTAAAGGGAGAGAAATTACTAGCCATCCACGATTTTCATTAGGGGGAGATCACTATAATATTAAATTTGTATATAGTCAATCATGATTTCTCATTGAGTGGTTAAAGTTGCTGAAAAATTTGAACTTATCCATTAAGTCGTTTTTGAAACCAGATGTTTTTCCTGGATTTTCCCGGATTCCACCCTACCTGACCGGCGAGGCAATTTAAAAAAAGGAGGCCAGCCAAGCCAGGCCTGGAGCAAAATTTTGTCCTCGAAGGGGGTAGTTCGAGGAGTTGGCAAACGGAAAATAGCAAAGCTCCATCAAGCCTCAGCCTAGTGCCTTCTGCGGTTGGCAGGCTAATAACCCCTTTAAATTAAAAGCGGGACTCACCTGAACCGAGCCCTCGACCTAAAAAAGTTACCGCCCCAACATTAAAAATGGTAAAAATACTCGGGCAGGTTGAGATTTTCTCGAAGAAAGGATCCATGCAGTTATTAAACGAGCAAATTATTATTTGGGTTCCCAAGTTATTCGTTGCGATAGCCGTCTTCTCAGGATTTTACCTGATTGCTAAAGCAGGGAAAGCCGTCGTGCTTAAAGTGGGGGCTAAGGGGCGCCTCCCGCAGGCTATCGTTTCCCTGTTGGGTCGAACCCTTTCAATTGTTTTGATTATTATTGGTGGTATCACGGCTTTAGGTACTTTAGGAATCGATGTGACGGCTCTCGTGGCAGGCCTGGGGCTCACCGGATTTGCCTTGGGATTCGCGCTGAAGGACACCATTTCAAACCTGCTGGCGGGGATTCTCCTTTTAGCTTATCGGCCTTTTGAGATTGACGATCATATCAATTTATCCGGTCATGTCGGCAGGGTGGTTTCGATTGACTTGCGCTATACGACCTTAATAAATGAGGACAAGAAAATTTTAATCCCCAATTCCCTGATATTTACCAATACCGTTACCCTATTGGATAAAGGATCTTCCAACTAAAACCCCAGGGTACCTTGTGGCGTGGTGTTCTTAAAATCCGTCGAGGAACTCGCCGTAGCCTTCTTCTTTCATGTTTGCCACCGGAACGAATCGTAACGACGCGGAGTTGATGCAGTAGCGGAGGCCCGTCGGTTTCGGGCCGTCTTCAAAAATATGACCCAAATGCGAGTCGGCCTGTATCGACCGAACCTCCACCCGGACCATAAAGAAGGCGGTATCTTTTTTTGTAGCGACGTTTTCATCGACCAGCGGGCGGGTGAACGACGGCCAGCCGGTTTTGGAATCGAACTTGTCGTTGGAACTGAACAACGGCTCGCCGGAAACGATGTCGACATAAATACCGGCCTCATGGTTGTCCCAGTAGGGATTCTTAAAGGGCGCTTCGGTTCCGTCTTTCTGGGTGACGTTGAACTGGACGGGCGTCAGTTTTTCCTTTAATTCAGCGCGGGAGGGTTTGGAAAATTTTCCGCCGCCCTGGGGTAGTCCTACAGGTTGGTAGTTTTTATCCTCACCCCAGGTTTTATCGATGAACGAGTCCCGGCCGGAACCCGAGCGGTATCCCTTGTAATGCGCGGAGCTCTTCTTGTAAAAATCCTGATGGTATTCCTCAGCGGGATAAAAGGAAGTGGCGTCGGTAACCGGGGTGACGATTGCCTTTTGGAACCGGCCGCTTTTCTCAAGCTTCGCTTTGGATGCGAGGGCTTGCGCCTTCTGCTCATCATTATGACAAAAAATTTCCATCCGGTATTGCTTGCCGCGGTCGACAAACTGCCCGCCGCCGTCCGTCGGGTCGATGTTCCGCCAGAACACCTCCAATATTTCCGGAAAGGAAATGATGGACGGATCGTAATGCACCTGCACCGCCTCGGCGTGTCCGGTCATGCCATGCGCCACCTGTTCATAGGTCGGGTCTTTTTCGGAGCCGCCGGTATATCCGGAAATCACCTGGTAGACTCCCGGTAAATTTTCAAAGGGAGGTTCCATGCACCAGAAACATCCCCCCGCCAAAGTTGCGATCTCTAAATTTTCCGGCATGGGTTTGGATTCCATTCGTGTAAGATTTTCCTGTTTGTCAGAAGAACTGAAGCCGGTCACGTAGACCATCAGGGCCAATACCACCAGACCGGGCATTATATAATAGAATGTATTTTTCTTTTTCATGGATATCTCTCATTAGATGGCGAGGGAAGTTTTCCGATTCTTATATTATCACAGGTGAGCCGGCGTAGGGCCGCCAGGCAACGCCTGGAGGAAATTTGCTCCCCCTTGTAAAGCATGTCCTCGAGCGGTGCGAAGCCAGGGGATGGGGTTTCTCTTCTCCCTGCCAAACGGTGCAGAGGGTGGGGTATAATGGCTCGGCGGGTTTCAGACCCCAACGGTAGTTTACCAACTTTATCCAAGGAGGAAACTGTCATGAATACCAATAGAAAACTCCACGATGGCATCGTCGGCGCCGTGCTCACCGCCGGGTCCGCGCTGGCCTACTATGTCGATCCGCTGTGGATCCTCGTACCGGGAGTGCTGGGCGTCGTTCTCCTGCAGAGCGGATTGACCGGATTCTGCCCGCTCTATTTCATTCTGGATAGAACCTGCAAAACCGCGTGATTCGCCGGGCCGGCGTAGCGCCG
>CBDVDB010000139.1:0-5793 GCA_965372625.1 uncultured Nitrospinaceae bacterium | reverse complement strand
TTGTTTGCCCTGGCTGGTGGCTGGTTGTTGAAATTCACCATCGTCACCCGCGCGGCATATACTCAAGGCTATGCCCTGCTCCGAACTCCGGCGCGGGAGGTGCGCAGTGGCGGCGGCTCCGGTACGAAACCCGGATGGAGTTGACACCAAAACCATTTGCTTCCAAACGAACCCGCACAAGGGGGGTTCCTTCCGGAGGCCGGATAATCTACATCACCCGAGCTCTCCATAATCGCCTGATGTGAAAACCAGGGAGATAAATCAAATGTCAATCGAAAGACTGGTGTTTACAATCGCCGGAACATTCATCCTCGTCAGCCTGGCGCTGTCGCAACTGCATTCGCCGTACTGGCTCTGGTTCACGGCATTCGTGGGGACCAACATGCTTCAGTCCTCCTTCACCGGATTCTGCCCGCTGGCGAAGGTTCTGAAGGCCCTGGGGAAGAAACCCGGCGTCGCTTTCAAGTAGTTTCCGGGGCAGTATTGCGAGCCCATGCGCAACGCATCCAACGGAAAGACGGCATCGGCGGCGGCGAAAAGGAGGCCGCTGGCTTGGCGTCCTCCCGATGCCAAATGCCACGATGCCCATAAGCGATCCGCCAAGGATTCAGCCCCTGCCTTGTTTCCTTCCGGGCGGGACGGTGACAATCTTTCTATGGCGCCTTCATGTCCCCGGGTGAGGACGAATGCCATGACGGAGCAATCCCAATGATGAAAAATGCCGGCAGCCAATTGATCCGCCTTTCGGTTGATCATCCCAAGTGGATTACCTGGATCATGGTGTTTTTGACGTCGGCTTTCGTGGCACTGGCTGCGCTGCCGAGTCTATGGCCGCAAACCTTTACCGCCCTCAACCCGGTGGCGGTGGATACCGACCCGGAGAACATGCTCCCCCGGAACGAACCGGTGCGCGTTTTCCACAACACCATGAAGAAGGAGTTTTCGCTCCACGACATCCTGGTGGTGGGCGTGGTCAATGAGGTGCACCCCGATGGGGTCTTCAACGTCGAGTCGCTGAAGCGAATTTTCGCACTCACCGAATACGCCCGCACCCTGAGGTGGCCGGACCCGGACGACCCGCAAAAGCAGGAGGGGGTGATCGAGGTGGATTTGATCGCGCCTTCCAGGGTCGACAATATCGAGCAGGGCGGCATTGGCGAGGTGAAATTCAGTTGGCTCATGCCCAAACCTCCGGCCACACGTCAGGAGGCCCTGGCCGTGCGCGACAGGGCGCGGAAGATCCCGTTTCTTGACGGGACGCTCATTAGCGAAGACGGACGCGCCATCAGCCTGTATCTTCCGCTGAGCAGCAAGAAACTGAGTTACAGGGTGCGCGGAAAGCTGCTGGAAAAAGTCGCCGCCTGGTCCGAGTCGGGCGATCGCTTTTACCTCACCGGCCTGCCCGTCGCAGAGGATACGTTCGGCGTAGAAATGTTCATCCAAATGGCAATCTCCGCGCCGCTGGCGATGCTGGTGATTTTCCTGGTGATGTGGTGGTTCTTCCGGAATCTGCTGCTCATCCTTTCGCCCATGATCCTGGCGATGGTTTGCTCCATCAGCACAATGGCATTGCTGGTCATAGCGGGCGAAACGATCCACATCATGAGCTCAATGATCCCCATTTTCATCATGCCAATCGCCGTGCTGGATGCTGTCCACATCCTTTCCGAATTTTTCGATCGCTACCAGGAGACCCGGGATCGGCGGCGCACGATGCTCGGCGTGATGGACGAGTTGTTCACCCCCATGCTGTTTACCTCGTTGACGACGGCGGCGGGTTTCGCTTCCCTGGCCTTGACGCCCATCCCTCCAGTGCAGGCTTTCGGCATTTTTGTCGCCATTGGGGTGTTCCTTGCCTGGTTGTGGACCATTACCTTCATCCCTGCCTTCGTGATGTTCATTCCCGAGGAGCGACTCGCCAATTTGGGTCGGCGGTCTGAACAGGACAATGTCAAGGCACCCCTGATGAGCCGATGGCTTGACCGCATCGGTACTGCCACGTTCAGTCACTCCAAACTCATATTGGCCGCGACCGTCCTCGCAGTGATCGTGGCGGCTTTCGGGATCAGCCGGATCAATATCAATGACAATCCGGTGAAATGGTTCAACAAATCGCACCCGATCCGGGAGGCCGATCGTGTCCTGAACGCGCACTTCGGTGGTACCTACATGGCTTACCTGGAATTGGAACCCGCACAGAGTGACGACACGTCCGCGGATTACCTCAGCGGCTTTCTGGAGCGCTTGGAGGCGCACCGGAAATCCACCATCGGCAACGGGGTCTCAGCGGCGCAATCGGTGTTCAATGAACTACGGAGCCTGGCGGAGGCAACGGCGAACGCCGCCAAGCCGAAAAGCGAGCTGTTCGCAGCGCTCACGGCGCTGGTGGACAATCAGTTGGAATCGGCCCCCGCGGATCAATTGGATGCTTGGGACGAAGCACAATTTTTTCTGGACTCCGAGCGTCAGCGCGGCGAGGTTTTCAAGCAACCCGGCGCTTTGCGCTATATCGGACGACTGCAGGCACACCTCAAAACCACGGGAGTTGTGGGCAAATCCAACTCGCTCGCCGATATCGTCAAAACCGTTCACCGGGAGCTGTTGCTGGGGGATGAAAAAGAGTTCCGCATTCCCGATACGCCCAACGCCGTGGCCCAGACCCTGATCACTTTCCAGGGCAGCCACCGCCCCCAGGACCTTTGGCACTTTGTCACGCCGGACTACCGCAAGACCAATCTCTGGGTTCAACTCACCAGCGGCGACAATCAGGACATGAGCAAGGTCGTGCAGGCGATAAACGACTATGTCGCGGCCAACCCCCCTCCATTCGGGCTTAGGCACCAATGGTTCGGCCTGACTTATATTAACGTGATCTGGCAGGAGAAAATGGTCAGCGGGATGCTCAAAGCATTCCTGGGCGGATTCTCCGTGGTGCTGGTGATGATGATCGTTCTGTTCCGTTCGGTGCTGTGGGGACTGCTGTCCGTAATTCCGCTGACGGTGGCGGTCGGCCTGATTTATGGCCTGATCGGGTTTATCGGCAAGGACTACGATATGCCGGTGGCCGTTATCAGCTCGCTCGCTCTGGGCCTCGCGGTGGATTACGCCATCCATTTTCTGTCGCGTTCCCGGTCTGCCTATAAACACTTTGGGTCGTGGCGGGAATCCCTGGGCTCCGTATTCGGTGAGCCGGCGCGGGCGATTACCCGTAACGCCATTGTTTTGGGTATCGGATTCCTGCCTTTGCTCGCCGCCACGCTCATGCCGTATAAGACGGTCGGTGTGTTCATCGCGGCCATCCTGCTGACCGCGGGCATTGCTACGCTGCTGATTCTGCCGGCATTAATGACCGTATTCGAAAAGTGGCTGTTTCCCCAAGGCACATCAGGCGCACCGGAGCCACAAGCCGGGCACCTGGGCTAGCAATCCCCTGACGGCAATCCCCTTAGGGGCCGGAAGGGCACAAGGCTCGCGTCCTGATTAATGGCAAACAACCGAGGCCAATTATCATGAACCTGTCAAACTCGATCCGCACGGCCGTTGCCATTGGGATAGCTGTCCTGGCTGCGGTGCTCGGGCTGCCTGCCGGCGATGCTTTCGCCGGGAAGAAACCGTTATCCGTGGAGGAAATTGTCCACCGTGCCAATCTGGCAACCTATTACCAGGGGCGCGACGGCCGCGCACGCGTGGCCATGACCATCACGGACAGCCAGGGGCGCGCCCGAAAACGCAGACTGACCATCATCAGACGCGATTCCCCCCAAAGCGATGCGCTGGAAGGCAACGCCTATTACGGCGCGCAGAAGATCTACGTCTACTTTCACCGCCCCGCTGATGTGAACAAGATGGTATTTCTCGTCTGGAAAAACCTGGATCGCGAGGACGACCGCTGGCTCTATCTGCCCGCGCTGGACCTGGTCAAGCGGATCGCGGCCAGCGACAAACGCACCAGCTTTGTCGGCTCGGACTTTTTCTACGAGGATGTCTCCGGGCGGGGCATCGCCGAGGATGTTCACGAATTGGTGAAAACCACGGACAACTACTACGTGCTCAAAAACACCCCCAAGAAAAAGGACTCGGTCGAGTTCTCCTACTACAGGATGTACATTCACAAACGGACGTTCCTACCTGTGCTGAGCGAATACTATGACAAGAGCGGGAACAAATCCCGTGTGTACAGGGCACTGAAGGTGGAAACGATCCAGGGCTTTCCCACGGTTATTCAGGCCAGCATGGAGAACTTGCAGACTGGGAACAAGACGGTGATGGCATACACCAACGTGCGTTACAATAATGAGATCCCTGACAATATCTTCACTGAACGTTTCCTGCGGCGTGCGCCAACCAAGTATCTCCGCTGACAGATGAAGTGGAAAAATTCCGGCGCGGGCCTGCTGGGCACGCTTGCCTTAACAAGCTTTTGCATCGCTGCTCTAACACCGGCGCTTTCGGCAGTCGCAACGGCGGCGCCGGCGCCTTCCCTCAGAATTCAATCCGGGTCGGACGAGCCCCGGTTGCCGCCAGGCCTCGGGGCGTCTCCGGCGGAACCCGCGCTCCCCTCCGGGCTGGAGCCCAATGAGGGCGATGAACCGGCGCTTCCGGCGGGACTCGATGAGCCGGCTGCAGGCGACAAGGAGCCCGAAACCAATGGTGAGAACGACGCTCCGTTTCGCACGACGGGGTTCTGGGAGGTACGCGGGGGCGTGCGCCTTCGGGAGGTTGAGAACGAGCGCCGAACCTCCCTTGGTGAGACGCGATTGCAGGTTGAACTGGAAAAGCAGGTCCCGGGGTATCTGTTCCACCTGACCACGGACTTGGTCTACGATTCCCTGGCCGACCGGCAGGAGGTGGACCTGGAAACGGGTGAGGGCTTCATTGACCTGCGGGAGGCCAATGTGGTTGTTTCCCCGGCGGCTAATGTGGATATCAAGGCTGGCCGGCAAATTTTGACCTGGGGGACTGGCGATCTGCTCTTCATCAACGATCTGTTCCCGAAGGATTTCGTTTCCTTTTTCATCGGCCGGGACGAGGCCTACCTCAAGGCTCCTTCGGATGCGCTAAAGGTCTCGTACTTCAGCAGTTGGGCAAACCTGGACGTAGTGTACACACCCCGCTTTGACGCGGACCGGTTCATCGACGGGAGCAGGCTATCCTTCTTCGACGCGGCGCAGGGACGTATCGTGGGCAGAAATGCCGTCATTCGCGTGGAACGTCCCGACGATTGGTTTGAAGACGACGAATGGGCCCTACGCTTCTACAGCAACTTCGGAGCCTATGAACTCGCACTTTACGGATACGACGGCTTTTGGAAAAGCCCGGCGGGATTCGATCCGATAACCGGCAGGGCCACATTTCCCCGGCTGTCGGTCTACGGCGTCAGCTTGCGGGGTCCTGTCGGCCCAGGCATCGCCAACATCGAGTTTGGCCGCTACGAATCGCGTGACGACCCCCGTGGCGACGATCCCTTTATTCGCAACAGCGAGGCGCGCTTTCTGGTGGGCTACGAGCAGGAGCTGGCGCGGAACTTCACCCTGGGGGCCCAGTACTACCTGGAGCGCATGCTCGACTACGAGGCTTACCGCGAAACCCTGCCGCCCGGTGTTCCCCCACGGGACGAGCTACGGCGTTTAATAACCGCGCGGGTGACTTGGCTGACCCTGAATCAAAACCTGGCATGGTCGCTGTTCGTATTTTACTCCCAGTCCGATGAGGATTCCTACGCGCGGCCCAAAGTCCACTACAAAGTTGACGATCACTGGTCTACTGAGCTAGGTGGAAATCTCTTCAACGGCA